>JAYVZM010000222.1:0-4730 GCA_043783345.1 Verrucomicrobiota bacterium | reverse complement strand
TCGCTGTGGACCGCGTCATCGACGGGCGGGGTGGGGTGGGACATGCGAGCTGCGCAATGGAAACCGTGCCGGCGCTGACAAGGCCCGTTTCGGCCGTTCGGGTTGGGGTCGTTCCGTGGTTCGATATTCGCCCCGCGTGGGGCGCGGTTCGCATCGTCTTTCCCGGGATTCGTCCCGCGCACGTTGGCGCGGAAAGTTTCGTCGGTTTTGGTGTCGCTCGTGAAATCACCCTGTTCCCCGCTGTCCGTCACCCGGCCGCCCTCGATTTCCGCTCCGGCCGAAACGCCCGCCCGGGCCGAGCTCAACGCCCTCGTCCGCCGCGCCCAGCGCGGCGAGATGGCGGCGCAGTCCGACCTCGTCCGCCGCTACACGGCCCGCCTGTCCGGGTTTGTGCGCCCGATCATCCTCCAGCCGAGCGCGGTCGAGGACGTGGTTCAGACCGTGTTCATCAAGATGATTCGCCGGCTTGAGCTGTTGCGCGAAGTGGCGACCTTTGAATCGTGGCTCTTTGCCTTGGCGCGCAACACCGCGCTGGATTTCATCCGCCGCCGCAAGTGCCGGCCGGTGACGGTCTCCGAGACCATTGAATTTTACAACGCGCCCGACACCTCCACCACGCAACCGCTGACGGAGATCATGGAGGCGCTCGAGGTGGCCCTGCTTCGTCTCAGCCCGAAGGACCGCAATCTCGTGACCCACATTGTCCAGGGCAACAGCTACCAGACGGCGGCGCAGCGCGAGGGCCTGTCGGTCGGCGCGGTGAAAGTGCGGCTGAACCGCGTGCGGCCGTTCCTGCGCGTGAGCGTGGGTGAGGCGATTGGACTCACGCCGCCGCCGCCGTCGAAGTTTCGCCCGCCGCCGCGCTGCCGCCTCGCGGCGTAGGGCGTCAGGCTTGCTGACGCCGTGTCTTGGTCGATCTGACTCGGAGCGGCGTCAGCGAGACTGACGCCCTACGGGGACGGTTCGCGCATTTCTCCTCGTCAGGCTCGGCGCCCGCCGCAATCTTCGCGGCGTTCATGGCCGCCGCCGCTTCTTCAAATTCCCCGAGCCCCGCGGGTGGAGCTGTCTTTCTCAGCTACGCGCGCGAGGATGATGCGGCCGCCCGCCGCCTCGCCGAGGCTTTGCGCGGCTTCGGCGTCGAGGCGTGGTTCGACCAGAGCGAACTCCGGGGCGGCGATGCGTGGGACCAGAAAATCCGCCGCCAGATCAAAGACTGCGCGCTGTTCATCCCGATCATCTCGGCGCATACGCAGGCGCGCGGCGAGGGCTACTTCCGGCTCGAGTGGAAACTCGCCGCCGAGCGCACCCACCTCATGGCCGAGGGCGTGCCCTTTCTCGCGCCGGTCGTGATTGACGACACACCCGACTCCACCGCGGCGGTGCCGGCCGAATTTCTCCGGGTGCAGTGGACGCGCCTGCCCGGCGGAGCGCCGACACCCGAATTCGTCGCGCAAGTGAAACGCCTTCTCGCCGCGCCCCGCACGGCGGCGCCGGCGATGCGGGCTCCCATCGCGGCTGCGGCGCCGCCAGCAAGCGTTGCACCTGCGAAACCGGCCGGGGTCCCCGGCTGGACGTGGGGCGCGCTGACGGCGGTCGTGGCTGGCGTCGTCGTGGCAGTCTACGTTTCGCGCAAACCCGCAACGACTCCCACCGAACTGCCGCGGCCTGCGGCGGAAACGAAAGTCGCGTCCGCGCCTGCTCCGGCAGCGCCGGACCCGAAATCCGTGGCGGTGCTCGCGTTCGCGAATCTCAGCGCAGAGAAGGATAACGAATATTTTTCGGACGGTCTTTCCGAAAACATTTTGGACAAGCTCGCACGCACGCCGGGCCTGCGCGTGATGGCGCGCACGTCGTCGTTTTCCTACAAGGGGGAAAATGTCCCCGTGCAGCAAATTGCGGCGGAGCTGCACGTCGGCACCGTGATCGAGGGCAGCGTGCAACGCGCGGGCAACAAGCTCCGCGTCGTCGCCCAGCTCATCAACGCCACCGATGGCATGCACGTGTGGTCCGAGACCTACGACCGCGAGCTGACGTAAGCGGCAAGCCGAGGACAGCGTAGGCACGCGCGCGGTCTGCGTGTAGAGTGCAGGGATGGACGAAAACAAGATGTTGGCGATCGTGTCGCCGAGACGGCGGCACCCGAGTCAGGCGGAGCGGGAGCGGATTTTGGCGCGTTGGGCCGAGACGGGGGTAAGCGCGCGCGAGCTGGCGCGACGGACCGGGGTGTCGCCGTCGAGTTTATTTCGGTGGAAGCAGGGCCGACGACAACCGCGTGTGACGCAAATGCCCGGGCCGGACTTGCTGGAAGTGCCGGCGCCGGTCGGCGATGGCTGGGCGGCGGAGGCGAACACCGGGTGCGGGCCGCTGCGATTTTCCGCGCACGCTTCGCCGCAGTGGGCGGCCCAACTCTTACGGGAGCTGGCCCGATGTTGAGCGTGGGTGCGAAGACGCGGGTCTTTCTGCGGCCCGGACCGACGGACCTCCGGCTGGGTTTCGAAGGACTCTACCAATTGGCGCGCCTCACGCCCGGACAGGATCCGTTGGACGGACAGGGCCACGTGTTCGCCTTCTGCAATCAAAGTCGCACCCGCCTGAAGCTGCTCCTGCACGACGGCACGGGCCTCTTTCTTTGCGCCAAGCGCCTGGACGGCGGAACTTTTTCCTGGCCGCAGTCCGGCCCGGTGGATGCGTTGGGCGCGGCGCAGTTGTGGGCGCTGGTGTCGGGTCTGGAGGTGAGCGGCTGGCGGCGGGCCTGGCGGCGATAATGATGCAAGATCGAGCTTGTGTTGGCGAGTTATATAGTATCCATACTATTTATACATGACCGCTGACCTGCCCACCGCCCCCGCCCAATTGCGGGCGTTGCTCGTGGCGGAACGCGCGGCGCACGCCGTCACGCAGGGGCAACGCCAGGCCGCCGAACTGGAGCGCGACACCGCGCGACTGCTGCTCCAGCACACCGCCTTGGAGCGCGACGCGGCGCAGGCGAAGCTGCAGGCCCTGCTCAAGCGTTACTTCGGTCGCTCGTCGGAAAAACTCGACCCCAACCAACTGGCGCTGGCGTGGGCCGCCGTCGTGGCCGATCAGGCGCTGGCCACCCCACCGCCGCCCCTCCCGGTCGAGCGCAAACCGCGGGCGCCCTCGGTGCGCCGGGCCCAGCGGCTGGAGGACTTGCCGGTCTTGGAGACGATCGTCATCGATCTGCCCGCGGTCGAGAAGTTCGCGCTCGATGGCACGGCCCTGGTCAAGATCCGCGACGAGATCACCGACGAGGTCGATTACCAGCCCGGCAAACTTTTCCGCCGCCAGATTATCCGGCCGGTGTATGCGAGCCCGCGCCATGCCGGCGCTCCCCAGATCGCCGCCTTGCCCGCGCGGGTGATCCCCGGCGGTCAGGTCGGCCCCGGCCTCATCGCCCAGGTCCTGTTGTCGAAGTATGCCGATGCGATCCCGCTCTACCGCCAGGCCGCGATGCTGGAGCGGCTCGGTCCGGGTTTCACCCGCCAGGCCATGGGCCAGTGGGTCGAACACGGGGCCGGTCTGTTCCGGCCCATCTATCGCGAGTTGCAAAAAATCGTCGAACAAAGCGGTTACGTCCAAGGAGACGAAACGACGATCCGGGTGTTGGATCCCGCCCGGCCCGGCGCCGCCCGGGAAGCGTGGCTGTGGACTTTTCATGCGCCCGGCCCGCGGGTCGTCGTGTTCGACTTCCAGGTGACGCGCAGTCACGAGCCCGCGCTGGCTTTCCTGCGCCGGTTTTCCGGAGTGTTCCAGACCGACGGATATGCGGCCTATCTGAAGGCCCTGCGGCTGCTGCCCGCAACGGACCGCGCACACATTGTGCATGTGCAATGCATGGCGCATTGCCGGCGCCCGTTTGTCGAAGCCTTGGAGTCGGGCGACGAGCGCGCCGCGCCGTTTCTCGCTTATCTCGGCGCCCTCTATCGGATCGAAACGGAGTTGCGCGACGCCACGCCCGAGGAACGCGCGCCAGCGCGTGGGACGCGTGCCACCGCCTGGCTCGTGCCGATGGAACTTGCGCTCAAGCGCGCCGCCTCCGACCTGTCCGTCCTGCCGCAGAGCGCCCTCGGCAAGGCCGTGCACTACGCCCTCGAGCGCTGGCCGGAACTCACGCGCTACGCCCAGCCCGGCTACGGCCACGTTCACATCGATTCCAATGCGGTGGAAAATTGCATTCGTCCAAGTGCCGTCGGGAAAAAGAATTTTCTCTTTGTCGGTCACCCCGCTGCCGGTTGGCGCTCCGCCGTCCTCTACTCGATCCTCGGCACCTGCAAGCTGCACGGCGTCAACGAATGGAGCTACCTGACCTGGGCGCTCCCGCGCCTCGCCGCCGCCACCAATCACACCGCCCACGAGTTCACCCCGCAGCGCTTCGCCCAACTCACGCGCTGATTCCCCGCCTGAACACTGCACCATTTCCTGCATCCCACGCAGCTTAGCAGCGCGCAGTCCCCAGCGCTACGCTGTGCTCGGCTTTCCGCTTACGAGCTGACGACGACCGACATCTTCGCGATGCAGGACGAAATCGCGTCGAAGATCGCAAGTCGGCTCACGCCAAATCCGGCGGCGCCGGCGGCCGAGCGACGACCGACCGCCAATCTCGCGGCCTATGACGCCTACTTACGCGGACAAAGCTGGGACCGCCAGGCACTCGGCAATTATTCGCGCGTCCGAGCGGTGCCCTTTTAATACTTCCTCGCCGCCCACTG
>JAYVZM010000221.1:0-4735 GCA_043783345.1 Verrucomicrobiota bacterium | reverse complement strand
GTCTCCCATAAACGGCGGCGCCAAAGAAATCTTGGGAAACCAAACCGTGGCTTGCGCAGGGGAGACCGCGCGGCCGGTCGTAGTGAAATTGATGGGCGGCATGGGCAACCAGATGTTTCAATACGCGGCGGGCCTGGCGCTGGCGCGGCGCACGGGAGCCAGGCTGACGCTCGATCTCGGTTTCCTTCTCGATCGGACGCCGCGTCCGGATTTCGTGTTTCGAAACTACGATCTCGACCTGTTCGACCTCGCGGCCGATTGCGAAGTCTCGAAAGATGCGCGAGCCGTGGCCCAGGGACTGCCGCTCTTCAAGGAAAAGCATTTCAACTACGATCCGGGGTTCGAGTCGCTGACCGGCTCGCACCAGCTTGACGGTTACTGGCAATCTCCCCGCTATTTCGAGCCGATCGCCGACGAGATCCGCCGCACTTTCACGACTTTTCGCACGCGGCTGACGCCGGCGCAGCAGGCCATGGCGGAGCGGATTCGCGCCGGCCACGCGGTCTGCGTGAACGTGCGCCGGGGCGACTTCGTCTCCACCCCGCAAGGCCGGACCTGCCACGGCGTCTGTGAGGCGGACTATTTTCGCCATGCCGCCCAGGTCATCCTGCGTCGGGTGCCCGACGCGCACTTCTTCGTGTTTTCCGACGACGTCAAATGGTGCCGCAAGGCCAATCTGCTCGCCGGCGCGCCCTGCACGTTTGTCGGACACGATTACGCGGGCGACCGGTTCGGCGCTTACCTGCAACTGATGATGTCCTGCCGGCATTTTATCGTGCCGAACAGCACGTTTGGCTGGTGGGCGGCGTTTCTCGGCACGGCGCCGGACAAGATCGTCATCGCGCCGGAACCCTGGTTCAACAGCACCGAGCTGGACACTTCTGATCTGTTGCCCAAGGACTGGATCCGGCTGTGCCGGAATCCCGGGCCGGTGGCGGCGAACCAAACGGCCGCCCCGCTGGTCTCGGTGATCGTGCCCTGCTACAAGCAGGCGCACTATCTGGCGGAGGCAATCGGGAGTGTGGTGGCGCAGACGTTTTCCGATTGGGAATTGATCGTGGTCAATGATGGCAGTCCGGATGACACCACCCGGGTGACCCGCGAGATCATGGCCTGTCATCCCGACCGACGCATCCGCCTGCTGGAGAAAGTTAATGGCGGCCTGGCCGAGGCGCGCAATGCCGGCATCAGGGAAGCCCGGGGAAAATACATTCTTCCGCTCGATGCCGATGACCGGATCCACCCCGCGTTGCTGGCGAAGACCGTGCAGGTGTTAGACGCCCATCCGGAGATTGGCATCGCCTACACTGACATGGCACGATTTGGAGCCGTGTGCGATGTCTTCACCTGGCGTGAGTATGACTTTGCGCAGCTCCCGTTTCGGAACCAACTGAACTGTTGCTCCCTTTTCCGGCGCGAGGCTTGGACCGCCGCCGGCGGCTACAATCCCAACATGAAACTCGGTTACGAGGACTGGGATTTCTGGGTCGGCTGTGGCGAGAAGGGTTTCTTTGGCCAACGCATCCCCGAACCGCTGTTTCTCTACCGGATAAAGGACGCCAGCATGTATACCAAGGCGGTTGAACATCACCGGGAATTGCACGCGCAAATCGTGATGAACCATCCCGGCCTCTATAATGAGGCGGTGCGGCGTGAAGCCGCCGGAATCCTGGCGGCCGTCGCAGCCCGGAACGCTGATCCCGCGCAAGGTGCAGCGAACCAGCGCGCGGAGACAATGAAAGCGCCCACTGGCTTCGCTGGAGGGACCGATCCCATTGGGGAACTCAGGGCCCAGGCCCGGGAGCTGGTCGCCCAGGAAAAATGGGCGGAGGCGGCGGAAATCTGCGCCGACGCCGTCTATGTGTCTCGGGACGACCTCGAGATCCTGCATATCTTCGCCCATGCCCTGGCCAATCTCGATGCCTTGGAAGATGCGCTCACGATTGCCGGACGACTGGTGGCCTTGAAGCCCGATGAGACGGAATACACCGGTCTGGTGAGCGCCCTTGAAGGCGCGATAGCGCGGTCCGCAGTCCCGGACGGAGGGGAGGGCGGCACGGAAGCCGGCCTTCTGCAACTTTCGGTCGGCGCGACCCGCCTCGGCGGCTGATCTCCATGCGGGTTCTTTTCGCCACCGGCACGACGGCCAGTTACATGGCGCCTCCCTGTTTGGGCGACGAACAGATCGTGTGTGGACCGGATTGGAATGACGAGCGCAGACCCGACGGACGCTGGGTTTCGTTGCGGACGCCCGTCGGCGAATATGACCTCGCGCAGCTCGCGGCGAAACTGCCGCCCTCGCAGCAGCCCGATGTCGTCGTTTGTCTGGTCGACGCGAGCTGGCGCAATCTGCCGCGGAACTGGGGGACTTTTCGCGTCCCAAAGGTTTTGCTCGTGGCCGACACGCACCATATGGGCCACCCGGTAACCGGGATGCTGCGCTATGCCGCCAGCGAGCCTTTCGACCGCATCGTTTTCCTTTACGACCGGCATCACCTGCCGATCTTTCGCGCGGCTGGGCTGCAAAATCTCCATTGGTTTCCGGGCCTCACCTTCCCGCACAGCGACAAGACGGTGCAGTCGGCCATCCGGGAGCAACGGGTGGCTCAGATCGCATTTGTCGGCCAAGCGGGCCGGTTTCATCCCCGGCGAGCGCGGCTGCTCTCCGCCCTGGGCGAGCATCGGCTGCCCATTGCGCACAAGCAATTGCCCCAGCGCGCCGGATTGAATTTTTACGGCTCCTCCCTGATCGGGTTCAATGCGAGCCTGAACGGTGATCTCAATTTGCGAATCTTCGAGGCGCTGGCGAGCGGTTCGATGCTTCTGACGGACCGGCTCTCCGCCGGTTCCGGTCTGCTGAGCTTGTGGCGCGAAGGACGGGAGTTGATCACTTACCGGGATGCGGGGGAACTCGTGGAGCGGGCCCGACACTATCTCGATCATCCCGGTGAGGCTCGGGAGATCGGCCGGGCCGGGGCCAAATGGTTCAAGGACCATTTCGGCGCAGCCCATCGCCGGTCGGCTTTTCTCCGTCTCGCCATCGACGGCCGGACGCTGCCGGAGTTTCAACAGCCGGCGGAGCCCCCGCTGCGCATCAGTTTTCCGTGTGACCGGCCCGGGAGCAAGTCTGCCGCGCTCGAGGCCTACGAGAGCATTCAGGAGCTGCATCAGACGCAGGAAACGGTCCGGGTGTCGCTCGACGCGACCGTCCCCGAGGATTTCACCCGGCTGTGCGAGACCTTGCCGCGCGTTCGTATCACGCGCGAGGCGTCCCTCGAACAGGGCGAGAGCCCGGATTGGCGTATTGTTGGCGCATCGGTTCCCGCGCAGCCCATAGCGAATGGGGTGCCCCGTCTCTGGTGCTGGAATTCACCCGTCGACGCCATCGGATCGGTGCGTCATCTTCTGGCTGGTGGTGAACCTTCCCCGGCCATCCGGAATGCCTCCGGATCGGTTGGTCCCGACCTGCCGCCCTCGTCGTCTTCCGGCCTGAGTGCGGTCCCATCTGGAAACGGGAAAACCCTGCTCCTTTATTCCGATGAGCCCAATCCCCACGGAGTGGCCCAATATAACCACGCGATCTTGCTGGCACTGGTCCGGGCCGGCTGGACCGTCTGCAGCGCTCATCCGCAATTCGAAAGTCCGTTGCTCGAAACGCAACGACTGGCGGGCATCCGGCACCATTGGACAACGTGGAACTGGGGCCCACGGTTCGCCCGCTCGATGATCGACACCGCGGAACCGGAGCGGATCCTCGCGGCCGTGCAGCCCGATCTGGTCGTGTTCAGCGACTGCTGGCCGATCTCGAACATCGCGGCGAAACATGCGGTGATTGCACGCGATCTGCCGTTTCTGGTGGTGTGCCACTCGGGCGACCTCGCCCCGGGCCAGAATTTTCCCGCCAGCCTTAAAGTCGTGGCGCAGCAGTTTGCCCGGGCCAGCGAGGTGGTGGCGGTCGCCCAGAGCAGCCTGAATGTGTTGCGCCGACACTACGGGCTGGCGCCGGACAAGGGGCGCGTGATTTTCAACGGCCGGCCGCCGGTCTATTTCGCCCCGCCGGATCCGGCGGCACGGGCGCGCTTGCGCGGGGAGCTGAACCTGCCTGCCGCGGCCATGCTCTGCTTCACCGCCGCCCGCTTCGACGTGGCCAAGGGTTATCAGTTCCAACTCGCGGCGATCAAGCGACTCGTCGCCGAAGCGCCCGGCCTGCCCGTGTATTTCGCCTGGGCGGGAACCGGTCATTTTCTCCCGGAAATCACGGCAGCGATCGCCAAATTTGGACTGCAGGAACGAATCCGGCTCCTGGGCCACCAGTGGAACATCGCTGACTGGCTCGCGGCGGCCGACGTGTTTGTCACGACCACGATGCTGGAAGCCATGCCCTTGTCCGTGTTGGAGGCGATGGCCAAAGGAGTGCCGGTGGTTGCGACGGCGGTGGGCGGCATTCCCGAAGAATTGGGCGATACGGGCAAGCTGCTGCCCGATCCAAATCTGGACCCGGGCGGCACGGGGATGCAGTTGATCGAGACTCTCAAGTGTTGGGCGGCCGATCCGGCGCTTCGGCAAAGGATTGGAGCGGCGGCAAAACTACGGGCCGAGCGCCTGTTTCGCGAAGAAACGATGGTCGAAACGACCCTGGCCTTGATTACCGAAGTCACCCGGGCGTGTCTTCAAACTGCCTGAACCACTTTTATCAGACGCTTGGTGACCTGACATGATCTCATCACAAATTGGT
>JAYVZM010000220.1:0-4743 GCA_043783345.1 Verrucomicrobiota bacterium | reverse complement strand
CGCCTGCAAGCAGGCTCCTACAACTATGGCGCACGAAATTACACATTGGATGAGTCCACCGCAGACGAGTCCGACCACGACCGGCCGGTCAATTCCAGGAACACATCCTCCAGCGACGGCCGGTGGATCTGCAGGTCGAGCATTTCATTTCTCCCGGATTCCAGGGTCCGCACGAGCCCGCTGATCGTCCGGTTCACGTCGTGCGTGTCCAGCGACCAGCCGCCCTCCTGGGGTTGTTGTCCGGCCACTTCCGGCAGGGCGGCGACCGCGGCGAGGTCGAGCGGCCGCGTCGTGCGGAACGAGACGCGCGGACGGGCGCGCGCGCCGGCGATCAAGCCGGCCGGCGAGTCCATGGCGATGAGGCGGCCCTCGTGCAGGATGCCGATGCGATCACAGAGCTGGTGCGCTTCCTCCAGGTAGTGGGTGCTCAACAAAACCGACCGGCCGGTGGATCTCAGCCCGGTGATCAGCTGGTGCAGTTCGCGGCGCGACTGGGGATCGAGCCCCGCGGTGGGCTCGTCCAGGATGAGCACTTGCGGCTGGTTGACGAAAGCGAGGGCCAGGAAAAGCCGCTGCCGCTGGCCGCCCGACAACGTGTCGAAGGGAGCGTCTGCCTTGGCGGCCAGGTTGAATTGGTCAAGCAGGGCGATGGGCGCGGTCGCGGCGGGATAGAACGAGGCAAAAAGCCCGAGCGCCTCGCGCGGCGTGATCTTGTCCTGCAAGGCGGCGGCTTGGAGCTGTGCGCCCACCTGCCGCCGCGCCTCCCGGGCGTGAGCCCGGGCATCGATCCCGGCGACGGTGATCGCGCCGGCGTCGGGTTCGCGCAGGCCGAGCAGGCATTCGATGATCGTGGTCTTGCCCGTGCCGTTCACCCCGAGCAGCCCGAAGATTTCCCCCGGCGCCACCTCGAAGCTGACGCCCGTCACGGCGGCGACCGGGCCGTAGTGCTTGGTGAGGTCGCCGACTCGGATGCGGGCGGGCGGGAACGGGGGCATGGGCTCATGCCAAACGGACTCGGAGGGAAGATGTCAACGGGAACCACGCCCGCGCTTATGCGTTTGTCCTGGCCGCGAGATTCCTCCAGACCCAACCTGGCAATGAAGATCTACTTTATGGGCATTTGCGGAACGGCGATGGGCAACGCGGCGTTGCTCGCGCGGGCGGCGGGGCACGAGGTGCTCGGCGCCGACGCCGGGGTCTATCCGCCGATGAGCACCGTCCTCGCCGAGACGGGCATCACTTTGCACGAGGGTTACGATCCGGCCCGGCTGGAGGGACTGAAGCCCGACCTCGTGGTCATCGGCAACGCCATGTCGCGCGGCAATCCGGAGGTCGAATGGCTGCTCGACACGCGCGCCCTGGCCTTCACGTCCCTGCCGGCGCTGCTGGCCGACTTCGTGCTCAAGGGCCGGCGGAACATCGTCATCGCCGGCACGCACGGCAAGACGACCACGACGGCGATGACGGCCTTCCTGCTGCGCGAGAACGGGTGCGATCCGGGCTTCCTGATCGGCGGCGTGCCGCAGGATCCGCCGGTGGGCCACCATCTGGGAGCGAAGTCCGACCCCTTTGTCATCGAGGGCGACGAATACGACAGCGCCTTCTTCGACAAACGCAGCAAGTTCATCCACTATGCGCCGCACATCGCGGTGCTGAACAACCTGGAGTTCGACCACGCCGACATCTTCCGCGACCTGCAGGATGTGCAGCGGACGTTCCTGCACCTGGCGCGCATCGTGCCCCGCAATGGCTGGATCGTGCTCAATGGCGACGACGACAATCTCCGCGCGCTCGGCCCGCTTCCCTGGACGCGCGTCGTGCGCGTGGGCACGGGCGAGAAGAACGACCTGCGGATCGAGGATTTCACCGAGACGGCGGCCGGGGCCGCCTTCAACCTGTCCTGGAAGGGGCGGCTGTGGTGCGGCCTGCAATGGAACCAGCCGGGACTGTTCAACGCGCGGAACGCCGCAATGGCGGCGCTGGCCGCGGCGCTGGGCTTGCAGCCCGACGATCCGATCAAGCTGAAAATCGACGCCCTCGCCCGGTTCCGCGGCGTGAAGCGCCGGCAGGAACTGCTCGTGGACACGCCGCCGCTCAAGGTCATCGAGGACTTCGGCCATCATCCGACGGCGCTGGCGGAGACGTTGCACGCGCTGCGCAACCGCCATCCCGGGGCGAGGCTGACGGCGGTGTTCGAGCCGCGGAGCAACACGGCACGCACGAAAGTCATGCAGGCCGGCTTCACGCGGGCGCTGGCGGCGGCGGACGAAGTTTACCTCGGCACGGTCAGCCGGGCGGAGAAATTGAAGGAGGAGGAGCGGTTCGACGCGGAGGCGGTGCTCGAGCATCTCGCCGTGCAGGGCGTCGAGGCGCACACGGCGCCGACGAACGCCGCGCTGCTCGAGCTGCTCGTCGCAAACACGCGCGCCGCGCAAGCCCAGCCGCGGGTGGTGGTGTTCTTCACCAACGGCTCGTTCGACGGGATCATTCCCGCCTTTGCCCGCACGATGCGGGTCTAAGCCGGGATCATGCAGTTGCCCGTGGGCCCGCGAGCTTGGTCCCGCCCTTGGGGCGCCCGCCAGCGGGCTGGCCTACCGTCGCATTTTTCAGTTTCGCGGGTTTGGAGGAATATCGCGGCCAACGGCGCGAGTCCGGCTGAGCGCTTACCGGCCCGGGGCGTTGACCGCCCCCGGCTGTTTCGCGCGATAGACCTGGATGTCCATCGGCACGTCGCTGGGATAGAACGCGATCACGTCGGCCAGGGACATCAGGATCCACGGCGCATTGCCCGATGATCCGTTTTTGGTGAAGACGATGTCGTCCGCGATGTAGACGCAGGAGTGGATGATCTTTCCGTCGGGCTGGGCGAACAGCAGGATGTCGCCAAAGGTGCGCGGGCCGGAAATGGGGAAATAATCGTTCACGAAGGCGGCGGTCACCGCCTCGAGCCGCTGGTAACGGTCGTCCGGCTGCAGATTGAAGAAGTTCAGGACGGTCCAGTGGCAGTCGAGGAACGAGCCGGCGCCGCTCTCATCGGGCAGCGGATAACTGTAGAGCAGCGAGCGCGGCAGGCGGGGCAGCAGGTGGATGATGTCGATCGACATCCCGTTCGTCTCGCGCACCAGCGATTGCAGGAGCGGCTTGAGATCCCGGGTGCGCCGGCCCCGGCCCCAATAGTCGTCGAGGGCCTCGACATTGGTGTCGGGGCGAATCCGCAGCTTGACCAGCAGGGTGGCTTTGCGGGCGAGGGTCTTGATCAGGCGGGCGCGTTCCTGGATGCTCGGCAGCTTGGCCAGCAGGAGGTTGGCATCCGACAGCAGCAGGGAAGTCCCCCGCCGGTAAAGCAGCCGTTCGACGAGGGCGACGGTCTCCTTGCTCAGGCCGCTGTCCTTGAACCATTCCGTGGAGGCGTCGGCCCGGAAGCGAAACGGCTCCTTCTGATCTATGTTCTCGGCAAACGCCGCCAGCGCCGAATAGACCTTGGTGCGCGTCGCTTCGCTCAGGTTGAACGCAAATTCCGCGGGCGGACGGATGAGGAGGCCGTCCGCGGTTTGCTCCCAGTTCTTCCGGTCCTCGATAAACTGGCGCTGCGGTTCGCTGAGGGGGGTGGCATGCCAGAGCGCCAAGAGGGTCTCCGGCGTGTAGCCCTTGAAGTTCCAGACCGTCGGCCGCGGGGTGAGCTGGCTGATGTCGATCAGGGTTTCGGGCGGCTCGATGACGATGCGGTTAAACTCCAGTTCTCCCCAGGGGCCCGGCTTGCAATGGAAGACATACGCCGGGTCCGCTGCCGGCACCGTCGCCGCCGGCGGAGGCGAGGCTGGGCGGGCGTGAAAGAAGTCGCGGCCCAGATAGAGCAGCACGAGCCAGGGCAGGACGCAAAGGATGCCGAAAATCCACAGCGCGTAACGCGGCAGATGGATGCCGGGAGGGGTGTGGGGCGGGCTGGGAGGGGAAGGGGCCACGGAGCCTGAATCGATGCTCTTACTGGGCCTGCCTGGCAACTTTGTATTCGGCGGGCTTTTGGCCCTGGGGCAGGGCCAGAAGGTCGTAGTCGCGGAAGGAATTGATCGTCACCTCGGCGAACGCGCTGACGGGAAGCTCGCGCGGCACATAGATGCGGCCATCGATGTCGGGCGCATCGGCCTCGCCGCGGGCGACGCCGGGTTCCTCGACCAGGACCTTCAGGGTCCGGCCGACATAGTGCCGGGAAACCTGGGCGGCGATTTCCTTCTGCAGCGCCATGGTGCGGTGCCAGCGGGCCTCCTTCACCTTGGCGGGAACCTGGTCGGGCATCTTCGCGCCGCGCGTGCCTTCCTCCTGGGAGTAGCGGAAAACGCCGAGCCGTTCGAACTTCGCTTCCTGGATGAAGGCGCAGAGCTCGTCGACGTCGGCCTCGGTCTCGCCGGGAAAGCCGACGATGAAGGTCGTGCGGATTGCGATGCCGGGGATGCCGGCGCGGATGCGCTTGAGCAGGTCACGAATGTAACCGCCGCTCGTCTCGCGCTGCATCCGGGCGAGCATGGGGTCGCTGATGTGCTGGAGCGGGATGTCGATGTAACGGGCGACCTTCGGGCACTCGGCGATGGTCTGGATGAGTTCGTCGCTCCAGTGGGCCGGATGAGTATAGAGCAACCGGATCCAGAAGTCGCCCTCGATGGCGTTCAACTCGCGGAGCAAGGTGGTGAGCGCGCTGCCGCGGGAGGAATCGACCGGCGTGCGCGGGTTCGGGCGCTGCTCCCAGGT
>JAYVZM010000219.1:0-4763 GCA_043783345.1 Verrucomicrobiota bacterium | reverse complement strand
CGCCGCCCTGGCGGACCGTGATGTCGAGCGGGATCCCGCCGAGGTACTCCAGGTCGTGGGCTGCCGCGAACCGTTCACCACCATGCAGCCAGGCCATGCTGAGGCCGTCGATGATGGAGCCCTGGATCTGGTTCTCGGCGCCGCTGAGGTTGATGATCGGGCCGGCATCGGCGGCCGCGGTGACTTGGCGCACCTTGAGCGTGCCATCGGGTGCGACCGCCACCTCGGCGACCATTGCCACGTAGCCGGAATGGCTGAAATGAAAGGCGATCCCCTGGCCCTCGCCCTTGGGCAGCTTCTTGCCCCAGCCGGATTTTTCGGCGGCCAGCCGGATGACGCCCTTCATCCGGGCGGTGTCGTAGGCGGCGCCGCGGCCGCCGCCGGTCGGCGGCACGACGCGGTCGGCCCCGAGCAGGTCGAGGCGGAATTCCACCGGATCGCGGCCGGCGGCGTGCGCGAGTTCGTCAATGAAACTCTGCATGACGAACGCCAGACCGTTGCTGCCGGGCGCGCGCATCGGGCCGGTCGGCACGATCGTCGCCATGAAGGACTGGTCGAGCCGGTAGTTGGGGATGAAACGGGCGGGCAGTTCGTCGGGACTCAGGCCGGCCGACGAAGCGGGCCGCTCGGTGTTCTTGTAGCCGAAGGAAACAAAATGGTTGTGCCAGGCCGAGAGTTTGCCCTGGGCGTCGACGGCCCCCTTCAGGAAGTGGAAGCCGGCGGGACGGTAGAAGCAGTGGCGCATGTCGTCCTCGCGCGTCCAGGTGAGTTTCACGGGGGCGCCATTGGTGCGGAGGGCGATGGCCGCGGCCTCGACCATGTAGTCGTTGGCCAGCCGCCGGCCGAAGCCACCGCCGCCGCGGACCAGGTTGACCTTGAGCTTGTCCTTCGGGAGGGAGAGCGTGCGCGCGACCAGCTCCTGACCGGAGCCGGGCGTTTGCGACGTCGTCCAGAATTCGATGCCGCCCTCGCGGGCCCACGCGGTGCAGCCCTGCGGCTCCAGCGTGGCGTGGTTGAGGAAGGGATAAAAATACGCGCCCTCGACGACCTTGGCGGCGGACGCGAACGCGGCGGCGACATCGCCGTCGTGGCGGACGCTGGCGCCGCCGGCCTGGGCGAGTTCGGCGGCGCGGGCGGCATAAGCCTCGGTGGTGTGACCGGCGCCGGCGCTTTCGTCCCACCCGGCCTGCAACTGGCGTTTGGCCGAGAAGGCCGCCCAGGTGGACGTGGCGATGATGGCGACGCCGGGCAGCAGGCCGTTGATGTTGTCGGTGCCCTCAATGATGAAAGCATCCAGCACGCCGGGCAGCGCCTTGAGGCGGTCGAGGTTGGCGCTGACGACCTTGCCGCCGAACACCGGGCATTTCTCGTAGGCGGCGTAGACCATGCCCGGGAGCTTCTGATCGATGCCGAACAACGGCCGGCCGGTGACGATGAGGGGATTGTCGACGCCGCCGACGCGCGAGCCGAGCACGCGAAACTCATCCTCGCTCTTCAGCTTGACGGTCTTCTCGTCGGGCAGCGGCAGGGTGGCGGCCTTGGTGGCGAGCTGGCCGTAGGTGAGCGAGCGGCCGGTGGCGGCGTGAATGACCTTGCCGTTGTCCGTGGTGAGCTCGTCGGCGCGGACCTTCCAGGTCTGCGCGGCGGCCTCGATGAGCATGGCGCGGGCGGTGGCGCCGGCCTGCCGCATCCGCAGGTAATTGTCGGGCGTGGACCGGCTGCCGCCGGCGAATTGCGCGCCGACATCGCCGCGGAGCGCAGCCTGTTCGACCACGACCTTCGAGAAATCCACATCGAGTTCCTCGGCGACGATCAGGGGCAGCCCGGTCTTGATGCCCTGGCCGGTCTCGGGGTTTTTGGCGAGGATG
Source organism: Verrucomicrobiota bacterium (assembly GCA_043783345.1). Classification (GTDB taxonomy): domain Bacteria; phylum Verrucomicrobiota; class Verrucomicrobiia; order Opitutales; family Opitutaceae; genus Lacunisphaera. The sequence goes on along the minus strand of JAYVZM010000219.1, from coordinate 2,895 downwards.
GTGATGAGGCCCTCGGGCGTGATCTTGATAAATGGATTCGGGGTGAAAACCTTGGCGGTGTCGTCGAGCGAGGACGCGGCCTGGGCCCAGGTTTCACCGGGCAGGGCGAGGCTCAGGACAAACCCACCGCCGGCCAGGGTGGAGACGCGGATGAAATCGCGGCGTGTGAGGCGGGGTGCGGCGGCTTTCATTTGCCGGCTCCTTTCGCCAAGGCGGCCGCGGCGTCCTTGATGGCCTCGCGGATGCGCAGATACGTGCCGCACCGGCAGAGGTTGCCGGCCATGGCGCCGTCGATCTCCTCCCCGGTGGGCGAGGGATTGTCCTGGAGAAACGCGGCGGCCGTCATGATCTGTCCGGCCTGGCAATAGCCGCATTGCGGGACATCATGGTCGCACCAGGCTTTCTGCAGCGGGTGGTGGCCGGCGGGGTCGAGCCCCTCGATGGTCGTGATCTTCGCGCCCGCGACGGTGGAGACCAGCGTCTGGCAGGAGCGCGCCGGCGCGCCGTTGATATGCACGGTGCACGCGCCGCACTGGCCGATGCCGCAGCCGTATTTGGTGCCGACCAGTTCGAGGTGGTCGCGCAGGATCCACAAAAGCGGAGTATCGGCTGCGGCCTCAACCTGGCGGCTCTGCCCGTTAACTTTCAGGGTATACGCTGGCATCGTGGATGATCGAAGTCTGAAAAAGAAGCCGGGGCGGTCAATGCCTGTTTGCGAAACGGGCGGGGCGGCGGGGCTTCCGGCTCCGGGGCAGGACGCAGCGGGGTGTTGCGGTGGTCGGATAAAGGCTTAGTCCCTGAGATATCGTGACGATTAAAGGCTGTTTGCCGATGCATCGCTTCCCACCAGCCCGCGGCTGTTCCTCCTCAACGCGGTCGGCAGGCGGGCGCGACGTGGCCCTTGACTCATGAGCAGCCCGGCCACCCCCCTTCGTTTGCTGCTCGTGGAGGACTCCGAAAACGATGCCGCGCTCCTGTTGCGGGAATTTCAAGAGAGCGGCCTGACGGTCGAGCATCGGCGCGTGCCGGACGCCGGCCAGTTGCAGGCCGCGCTGACCGGCGCGAAATGGGATGCCGTCATTTGCGACTATGCCATGTCCGGTTTCAGCGCGAGCGCCGCGCTCGCGCTCCTGGTGGGGAGCGGATGCGATCTGCCCTTTCTGGTGGTGGCCGGCTCCATCCCCGAAGGCGCGGCGGTGGAGCTCATGCGCCAGGGCGCGCACGATTATCTCCTCAAGGACAATCTCGCGCGGCTGGTGCCGGCCACGCTGCGGGAAATCAAGGAAGCCCAGGGACGGGACAGCCGCCGGCGCTCGGAACAAGCCCTCCGGGAAAGCGTCGAGCGCCTGCATCTGGCGCAGCAAGTCGCGGGCATCGGCGTGTTCGATGTGGACCTGGTGAATGATTACTCGACCTGGACCGAGGAGGAGGAGGCGATCTTCGGCTTTGCCCCCGGGACCTTCGACCACAAGTCCACCTCCTTCTGGCCCCTGTTGCATCCCGACGACCGGGACCGGGTGAGGACGAACATTGAAAAGGCCATCACCCAGCGGACGGAGATCAACGAGGAGTATCGTCTCCACCGCCACAACGACCGGGCGTTGCGCTGGGTGGCCGCGCGCGGCAAAGTCTATTACGATGCTTCCGGCCGTCCGGTCCGGTTTCTCGGGGTCAACATCGACATCACGGAGCGAAAGCAGGCGGAGGAAGTCCGCCAGAATCTCGAGGCCCAACTCCGCCAGGGGCAGAAGATGGAGGCCATCGGGCAACTCTCCGGCGGCGTCGCCCACGATTTCAACAACATGCTCACGGTGATCCTGGGCAACATCGTGCTGATCGAACTGGAGGAGAAACTCCCGACCGGGGTGATCGGGCCGCTGGACGAGATCCGGGAGGCCGCCAAGCGCGCCGCCAATCTCACGCGGCAATTGCTGGCGTTCAGCCGCAAGCAGCCGATGCATCTGCGCCAGTTGGACCTCAACGTTGTCGTGACCGAAATGACCCGGATGCTGCGCCGGATCCTGAGCGAGAGCATCAAGATGCACCTCAAGGCCTCGCCGGAGCCGGCCATCATCCGCGCCGACGCCGGCATGATCGAACAGGTGCTGCTCAACCTGGCGGTCAACGCCCGCGATGCCATGCCGCGCGGCGGGCAGCTGACCATCGCAACCGAGCTCCTGGAGGCCGTCCAGGCGCCAACGGCGACGGCGTCCGGCTCCCGCACCGGGAAATTCGTCTGCCTGACGGTGCGCGACACGGGGTGCGGCATTCCCGCCGAGAACCTGCCGCGCATCTGCGAACCGTTTTTCACCACGAAGGATGTCGGCCATGGCACGGGCCTGGGCCTCGCCACGGTCTACGGCATCGTCGAGCAGCACGACGGCTGGCTGGAGGTCGAAAGCATGATCAACCGGGGCTCGGTGTTTCGGATCTACCTGCCCAACCAGCCCGGCGAACTCCCGGCCGCCACCCCGCCGCCGTCGCTCGTCCAAGCCCCGCGGGTGCCGGCGGATCGGGTCATCCTGGTGGTCGAGGATGAGATGCCCGTCCGGGCGTTGGTGCGGTCCGTGTTGCAACGGCAGGGCTATCGGGTGCTGGAGGCTTCGACCGGGCCGGCGGCACTGGAACTCTGGACGCAACATCGCCGGGAGATCGACCTGGTGCTGACCGATCTGGTGATGCCGGACGGGATGAGCGGACTGGATCTGGCCAAGCGACTGCAGGCGGACGATCCCGCCTTGCCGATCATCTACTCGAGCGGCTACAGCCCCGCCATCGCCGGCCAGGAAAATCCCTTGCAGGAAGGGATCAATTTTCTTTCCAAGCCGTATGAGCAGGCGGATCTGTTGCGCATCATCGCGCTGGCGCTGCGCGGGCGCTGAAGGGAAAGTTTCC
>JAYVZM010000218.1:0-4765 GCA_043783345.1 Verrucomicrobiota bacterium | reverse complement strand
GAAGTCCGTCCGCACCTGGTTGAACCAGGCTATGTGATCGCCATGTTCATGCTGCTGCTGCCAGACCTGTTCATATTTTCCCGCCAGTTGCTCGGGGCGCTCGATGATTTCCCGCCAAAGGTCGATGAGCGGGCGATTCGCATCGTTGATGACGTATGTTTGGGCGAGCTGTTTCTCGGCGGCGGCGAGGGTGATGGCGGCGGAGCCGGCGAAGGGCTCGATCAGTTTCCTGATTCCCGGCGGAAAATAGGGCAGGATACGCGGCGCGAGGTTGCGCTTGCTCCCTTGATAGGGCATCGGGTGCGGAATCTTCATCAGAACAGCGCGGTGATCTCGACGTGTTTGCCGGGCTCGAGGGTCACCTCGCCCGAGAGGGCGGCGGTCTCGTCGTTCTTGTAGAGTTTGCACGTCACCGGCCCGGTGGCGTCATGCGTGGCCCAGCCCCATTTGCCGATCGAGACAAACTGCATGGGCACGCCCTTGTCCCAGCTCAGGCCCGGGCCGTCGCCGCGGATGAAAAGCTTGTTGCCGATGCCGATGTAGGCGGTGGCGAGCAGCCGCGTGGCGCCGTCGGAGGAGGCGGCCGAGACGGCGGGCTCGTCGCTGGTCGCCGCCGGTGCGGGCTCGGCGGGTGAATCCGGGATCAAAGACTCGCCGGAGCTGGTGCCGCCCGCGCTCGCGGGTTCTTCCTCGGACTTGGGTTTGCGCGGCGCGCGCGGTTTTTTGGGTTTGGGCTCTTCGACTGCAGGAGTCGGGGTGGAGGATTCGACTACGGAGACGGACTCAACCACCGGGGCCGGCTCGGGGGCGGGCTCAGTTTTTTTTTCCTCAACCAGGGCGGCCGGCGGGCGGGGTGCAGCGAATGCCTCGAGCCTGGCGAGCTTGGTGTCGAGCCCGGCGAGAGCAGCGCTGAGTCCGGCCTCGAATTGGGCGGCGGTGTCCGCGGCGGCGGCCTGCACCTTGGCGACGGCGGCTTCCGCCGCAGTGAGCTGCTTGCGGGTGGCGGCCTCGAGCGCGGACCACTCGGCGGCGGCCTTGTGGATCTTGTCGGCGACCGCCTTGAGCTGCTCGCTGTTGGCGGCCCGCAACTCGGCGAGCTCCTGCTCGAGCGCCTCGCGGTCGCTTTCCTCCTTCCCGGCGAGCGCTTCGTTGAATTCGGCGAGTTTCTCCTGCATGCGGTAGGGCAGGTTCTCGGCGGCGTGGGCGGTCTTGTGGACGGCTTCCTCGACCGCCTTGATCTGCGCCGCGGCGCGGGCGAGGCTCTCGCTGGCGGTGTGCAGCCGCTGCACCTGGTCGCTGACGCGCGCCCGCTCCTGCTGGACGTATTCGGCGGAGTCGGCGGCGTAATCGATCAGGAAGGGGACCAGGCCTACGACGGCGGCGGCGACGACGAGCACGACCGCGGTAATGAAGGGGAGGGGCGCATAGGGATTCTTGGCAAAGTAGGCGATGAGGAAGGCCGTGAGGAGCAGGCCGGCGTCAATCGCGAGGAAAGTCCACTTCGGGAGGCGGGGGGCGGGTTCGAGATTCATAGGCGAGGCGCGCAGGCTTCTTTTCGTCCGGGGCGGACGGTTTCTCAAGGCTAAACCGGCGAGCCGGCCCGGTGCAGTTGAGCCTTGAGCGGTCGGGGCGTTCGCGCATGCTGCCGGCACAACCGATGAACTTTTCCCACTTTGTGCGGATTGATCGGGAGGGCCGCGGGCTCGAGCGGCACTATGTGGTGCACACCCACGACCCGAAGTTCACGCTGGAACTGACCCCGGATCCCGGGGCGCCCGACCGGATCGGCCGCGGCGTCATCAAGCGGATTTGCGTGCCGAACTCGTGGGCCGGCGACTACGGGCAATACGGCCAGATGTTCGCGGCGGCGCAGGAATTTTTTGCGCAGTCGGACCGGTCCGGCGCGCAGACCCCGCGGATTTGACCGGTCACGCCAGCAGCCGGCGCCACGACATGCCGAGCAGCGAGATGAGCATGCCGACGCGGATGGAGCCCTCGAAGGTGAGGACGACCAGCACCCATTTAAGGCCGCAGGTGTTGCGGATGCCATAGCCGACGGCGGTGACGAGCAGCAGCACGGCGCCTTGGGCGCGACCCACGGGGTGAAGCAGCAGGGTGGCCATCCAGGGAAAATAAAGCAGCAGCCCCAGGCTCCAGGTGACGGCGACCTTGCCGGACATCGGCAGCTCGCGCGGGTCGGCGTTCACCCGGATCTGTTTGATACCCAGGTAGCGTTCGCTGATCACGAGCTGCCAGAGCTCGAAAACCAGAAACACCGGGGCCAGCAGGGCAAAGGGATTCATGGCGCGAATTGGCGGTTCACTTGCCGCCATACCAGACGCCGCCCCGCCAGTTGTGCCGGCGCAGGCGCACAAGCAGGCCGGCGGGCAGATCCGGCAGGTCGCTCACGCCGCAATTGGCCTCGGCCTGCGCCACGCTGCGGATGCCGGGGATGACAGTCGAAACGGCCGGATGCGCGAGCACGAACCTCAGCGCGGCCTGGGCCAGCGTGTAGCCGGTGCCCGCGAGATCCTGGCTGATTTCCCCGGTGTGGGCGAGGGCCCGGGTGAGCCGGTCGCCCTCGAAATATTTCGCGCGGAAATCATCGGCGGCGAACCTGGTGTCCGCCGTGAACTTGCCGGTGAGCACGCCCTCGTCGAACGCGACCCGGACGATGACGCCGACGCCGCATTCCTTGGCGACGTCGAGCAACTCGGCGGCCGGCTCCTGCTCGAACAGATTGTAGATGACTTGCACGGCATCGACCCAGCCGCCGCGCATGAGGTCGATCACGCAATTCTGGTCCTGTTCGGGCGTGGACACGCCGATGAGCCCGAGCAGGCCCTCGCGCTGGAGCTGGCGGAGCACCTTGAACGGGGTGGGCTGACGGTTCCAGGCGCGGGTCCACGTGTGGAGTTGCAGCAGGTCGAGTTTCGTTGTGCCGAGATTGGCGAGGCGGGTGGCGATGTTGGCGCGCAGGTATTTCTCCGAGTAGCGTTCGTCGGCCTGGCAGTAGGGCGACGGCGGCCAGATGCCGTCGGCGGGCGGGGTCTTCGTGGCAACGAAGACCTTTTCCTTTTTTCCGGTGGCGATGCGATCGCGCAGCACCTGCGCGATGAGGCGTTCGCTGCGGCCGTCGCCGTAGCCGGCCGCCGTGTCGATGAAGTTGACGCCGAGATCGAGCGCGCGGTGCAGCGCCGCGAGGGAATCGGCATCGGCCTGGGCGCCCCAGGAGCCGCCGATGGCCCAGGCGCCGAAGCCGATTTCCGAACCGGAGAAGGGGTGCTTGCCGAAGGGGCGGAGTTTCATCGGTAGGGGCGGTCAAACTAGCAGCCCGAAGAGACGTGGCAAAATTTTTCCGCACCCCTTTCCGCCCGGCGTGAGCAGGACGAGGCGTGTGCCGGGAGAACCGCGATTTGAATTGTAATGGCCGGACCATCAAATAGGCCAGCGCGGGCCAAAGGTATGCCATCGGAACACCCCTACCGTAATAGACATCGTCGTATCAGAGGTCTGGTCATCGTCTGCACCGTGTTGGTGGGCGGTGTCTGGCTGTTTTGGCTACAACCAGACGCAAACCGGTCCTCGTCGGTGCGAGTAAAATCGACGGTGAACAAGAGCAGCCTCGCGTTTGCCGCCAGGTCGCACGAAGTGATTGCACGGGCAGGCGGGCGACCGACGAAAGTTGAACAATCCGTCCAGGCTCAACCGGCACTGGAGCCCGCGGATGTTGAGCCGGAGCCCGCTCCGCCGGAGGTTGCGCGGGCGTTTCCGAGCATCACCGAGGCGGTGGCCGACTGGCGCGAATTCCGCCCGGACAACCTGACGGTCGAGCCCTGGCCGGGTGCGCGCATCACTTTCACCCGCACCGCGGTCAAGGAAGAGGGCCGCTACGTCACCTGGATCGGGCGCAACCCGGATCTGCCGGGAGCCAGCCTGGTAGGGGTCTCGACCGCCAACGGTTACGACGCGATCATGGTGGTGCCCGGCGCGAACCAGATCAGCTACCATGTGCGCGGCGATAAGGTGGTGGTGGCGGAATCGATGCCCGGAGCGGAGGGATGCGGCAATGCGCCGTCGCAAGCGGCAAAGGTCGTCGCCGGATCAGCGCCGACGATTTACGATGTCTCCTATGCGAAAGGGCACGAACCAGTGTCCGAAGCAACCACGAGGAACGCCGTGACCACGCCGCTCAATGTCGACGTGCTGGTCGCCTACGATGCGGCCACCTTGGAGGCCGCCACCGCCAAATCCAGCGACCCCGCCGGCTACATTGACGGGCAATGCAAGGCGCTATTGGAAACGAGCAACCTGGCCTTGAGTCAGAGCTTGGTGACCGCTTTTGCCTGGAGATATCTCGGCGCCGTGCCGGTGCCGGCTTACACCCGCACGGGAATGCTGGCGGATGATCTCGATGCGATGGGGCCCGGGGGACCGATTGGCGACTGGGTGAAGTCGACACGCTACAAATACGGTGCGGATCAAATCCTGCTTCTGGTCGGCACCAGTGGTGATTGGACGGGATTTGCCAGCAGTCCGAAGCAGATCGCCGTTGCCCGGGATTTTGCCAGCGCGGTCGTGAAATGGGGGACCTCTTATAAAATCTTCGCCCATGAATTGGCCCATAACTTTGGCTGCAAGCACGACCGCGCGCACTACCAGGTGGTTTCCCCGGGAAGCACGCCCACTCCCGCGCCCGACGGCGACGGCTTCTGGTGCTATGGCCAGTTATGGGACAATCCCCCGCTGCCGCCGGGCTACACCG
>JAYVZM010000217.1:0-4775 GCA_043783345.1 Verrucomicrobiota bacterium | reverse complement strand
GACACGCAGCTTCGTCGCCCCTTCACCTTCCGTCTCCGGGGTCGACACTACACGCTACCCGCTACTCGCTACTCGCTACTTCGTGCTCATCAACAATGCCGGCGTAGCCCCGAAAGTCCGCGCCGATCTACTCGAAACGGGCGAAGAGAGCTTCGACTATGTGATGAACACGAACCTCCGCGGCACGTTCTTCCTCACCCAAGCCTTCGCCCGCGACATGGTCGCCGCGAGGAAAGCCGACCCGAAGTTCGCCGCCACCATCGTCAACATCACGTCGATCTCCGCGACGGTCGTCAGCATCAACCGCGGCGAATACTGCATCGCCAAAGCCGGCCTCAGCATGATGTCGCAGCTCTTCGCCACGCGCCTCGGCCCCGACGGCATCCCTGTCTACGAAGTCCGCCCCGGCGTCATCAAGACCGACATGACCACCGGCGTGACCGAGAAATACGACAAGCTCATCGCCGGCGGCCTGAGCATCCAACCCCGCTGGGGCTATCCGGAAGACGTGGGCAAGGCAGTGGCAGCATTAGCGCGGGGAGACTTTCCATTCTCGACGGGACAAGTGGTGATGGTTGATGGAGGTCTAGTTATCCCTCGCCTATAGCGGCGATTCCCCTTTCTCGCCTGCGGCAAGACCGCTGGACGAGTCAGCCATAGCCTTGGCGACGGCTGAAGGGCGGCTTCGGCCGCCCTTTTTTTTCGTGGCCACATTCAACACTTGGCGGCGCCTCACTTTCCGCTGCCTTTTCGCTTGGGCCAACGCATGCGGCGCGAACAGCGGCGAACTTCGTCTCACTACCACGTTGACCCATGAAGCCCGCCCGCCGTCTGTCTTCGCTTATTACTCTTAAGTCCACCCGCCGCGCCCTCCTGCCCGACCTGCGGCAGATGATCCTGATGGCGCGCGAACAGGTGGCGCGTGCAATCGATGGCCGGCTTGCTCTGCTATACTGGGAGATCGGTCACCGCATCCGACAGGACATCCTGCGAGAAAAACGCGCAGAGTATGGCGAACAGATTGTTGCTACGCTGTCGCAACAATTGTCCCGCGAATTCGGCGGCGGCTGGTCCCGTTTCAATCTGGCCCGCATGGTTCAGTTCGTCGAACGGTTCAGCGACCACAAGATTGTTGCTACACTGTCGCGACAATTGGGCTGGAGCCACTTCAAGGAGATCCTTCCTGTCGAGAACCTCCTCGCCCGCGAATTCTATGTCGAGATGTGTCGGATGGGGCAATGGAGCGTCCGCACCCTCCGGCAAAAGATCCAGTCCATGCTCTTCGAGCGCACGGCGCTCTCCAAGGATCGGAACAAGGGGTCTGGCTGCGGAATTTGAGGTCCCGTGACTTTGGCCCGAACCACCGGCCGGAGCGGAAGGTGGGAGGCTTAAGACCGAATCCCTCTGTGGTTTCAGCGGCATTGGCCGTTATCGAGTGATCTGAATCCTTCAGTGTGTTCCGTGTATTCTGTGGTCAACCTGTCATTCCCTTCGCGTTTGTTCGCGTCCTTCGCGGTGAAGCCCTGCTGGTTAGTTCCAGTCCGGATTTGCGGTTGAAAACCAGCCGGCCGGATGCATCTTGTCCTGCGTGTCCAGCACCCTGTCACCTAAAGGCAAAAGCCAGCGAGCGCCCAAGAGCGTTGCCGCCGCGCGCAAGGCATTCTGGGCACGTCCGGCCAATCCCGAACTCGACCGCTCCGGCGACTGGCTGCTGAAGAACCTCTCCACCACACGGGCCAAAGCTGCGTCCCGTGTCGGCCCTGCTTGATACCGGAGCGCTGGAGTTGCTGCGCCGTCGCGATCGCCGCGTCGAGACGCTTGCTCTCCGCCACTTTCCACCGTTGATCTGCCCGCATGTGGCGGGCGAGTTTCTTTATGGCCAACGGCACGCCAAGGTCTCGGCCTTGGCGCTGACGGAAGCGCAGGCCTTCCTTGGTGCCTTTGAGCTGCTGGCGGCGACTGCCGCCACCGCCCGATGCCTACGCCCGGTTGCGGGCCGACTTGTCAGCGAAAGGCATCACTTTGCCCGATCCCGACTACTGGATCGCCGCCCACGCGTTGCTAGAAAACCTGCCGCTCATCACGACCGACCGTGATTTCCGGCACATGTCCGAACTCAACATCCACTATATCCTGCCGGACATTGCGTGAGTCTATGCGGACAGACTGCCTTGGTCCCATCCGTTCTTATCCGTGGAATCCGTGGCAAAATCCTGCCTTGCTTCGCGCCCTTCGCGGTTAAGCCGCCCTTCCGCTCACTTGATGCCCAGCAGCTCCACCTCGAAGACCAGGACGGAGTTCGGCGGGATATTGCCCCTGGCTTGCGGGCCGTAGGCAATGGCCGGCGGAACGAAGAGCTTCCATTTGGAGCCCACCGGCATCAGCTGCAGCGCCTCGGTCCAGCCCGGGATGACGCCATTCACGGCGAACTCGATGGGCTGGCCGCGCTGGATGGAACTGTCGAACACCGTCCCGTCGATCAACGTGCCGTGGTAGTGCACCTTGACCGTGTCGGTGGCCTTCGGCTTCGGCCCGCTGCCTTTTTTCAGCACCTCGTATTGCAGGCCGGACGCCGTCGTCTTCACGCCCGCGCGAGCCTTGTTCTTCGCCAGATACTCGTTGCCGGCCGCCAGTTGCTTTTGCGCCTCCGCCGCCATGCTGGCCGAAACCTTCTGCTGGATGGCGGCAAAGGCCGCTTCCAGGTCCGACTCGGGAATGCGGGTCTTCGCGCCGGCGAGGCCGTCCTCGAAGCCCGCCACGAACGCCGCCTTGTCCACCTGGAGGTTCTTCTCATGGCCCAGGTTCCGTCCCATGTTGTAACCGGCGCCATAGCTCACCTTCTGGTCCAGAGACTCGAAGCCCTTGGCGCCGGCCGTCGCCGGCGGGTTCGACGCCGACGTTTTCGCCGGCTCTTTGCCACAGCCGGAAAACGACAGGGCCAGGACCGCAAGGAGGGAGCAAATCAGTGGTGCAAGACGATTCATGGGGAGGAAGGAGGAAATCAACTGAAGCGGGCCGCGACACAAAGCGACCTTGGGCGGTGTGACAAGACTTGGATTTCGGGCAGCGCCGGTGGAGGACGGGCTTCCGCCTTCGCCAAGCCTCTGGCGGACAGAGACGGAATTTCCCGTCCCGTGACTTTTGCCCGAACCACCGGACGGCGAATCAAGGAGAACAGAGGACGGAAGACAGAGGACTGAGATCGGTCCTGAGTGGGCCTGCCAGCCATGGCGCCTTGGTGACGGCTGGTCCTGCGCGGTCAAACCCGGCGTGCATTCACGAGGCCGGGGTTTCGACCGTCACCTGAAAATCCTTCTCTTCCCAATGCTCGGCCCACCGGAAGGTGAAGTCGATGCGGGCGCCGGGCGCGAGTTGGGCCGTCGGCAGGTCACCGAACCAGCAGCCCACGGTCGTGTCGCGCATTTCCAGGTCGTGCGCCGTCGTCCAGCCATCGGAGGTCCAATGAATCTTCGCGGCGACCGGCGTGATGAGGCGGAGCGTTTTGCCCGGGACCATCCGCCCCACCGGATGATCGAAGGTCCACATTTCAATCGCGCTGGTCTTTCCGCCCTGCGCGTAGCGCCGGTAAGCGGGTTCGATGCGGTCGAAGCAAACGCCGTCCTTCCGGCTGCGGACGAGTGAAACATATTCCGCGTGCGCCCAACAGAGCGGCATCGCGGAGCCGGTCGGGCCGCCGCGCTTCATGCCGCGGTCAGGCAGATCGGGAGCATCCCAGACCTGCTCCGGCAGCATCCCGCCGGCATTGGCGAATTGTTCCAGTGTCTTGATGAACGGAAGCGGATCGCCGCCGGCGGCGAGCTCGTAGTGCGCGCGTTCGCCGGTCAGGATCGGCCAGCAGCGTCCTTCGCCGGTGCCGTCGTAGGCGCTGCCGTCCGGCTTCTGGCCGTAGCCATCGTGATTGTAGCGGCGCCAGCCCGGCCCCTGCGGAAGATCGCGCTTGAGCACGTGGTCGAGCACCGCGAGCGAATCGACCACGAGGGGATCGTCCGCCGCCCGGACGCCCAGGCGCACGAGATGGAGAAAGTCACCGCTGACGATGTTGCGGGCGGGGTGGCGTCCCTGGCCGTTGGCGATGAAATATTCCGCCTGGTCCGGGTCGGGAGCCTGGCCGGGCTGGTTCGGATGGGCCGGCGTGAGGCGGACATAGTGGCGCGGCTTGCCGGGCAGCAATTCACCGCGGTTCGTGACCGTCCAGGCCTCGAGGTGCGCCGAAAGCCAGTCGGCATAGTCCAGCAGGAACGCGGCGGGTTCGGGGAGCTTTCTTCCCCGGGCAAATTCCGCGGCGCACGCGAGGCTCGCGATGATCGTCGCCAGCGTGGAGGGCGAGTAACCGGAGTTCTCCTCCCAGCGCTCCTGCTGCGTCACGGGGCCGTGCAGGACCAGGTAGCCGGCGGCGCGCGAGACGAGGGCCCATGGATCGAAGAGCCGGAGCGCCTGCGCCTGCTGCAGCCGCCACGCGAGGAGGATCGGCACCGCGACCTCGTCGAGCTGGATTCCCTGCCAATAGGCCTCGCCGGAGATCGAACTGTTTTGCGGGAGACAACCGTCGTCGCCTTGCACGCACGCCAGCCAGATCAGCGCGCGCAGCGGCGATTCCGTCGCGCCGCACGCGAGCAGGGCGGTGGCGGTCTGGACCATGTCGCGCGTCCAGACGAGATGATAGCCACCGCGGTCGCGTGCGGCGCGACGGAATCGCCGCTGCGCGCGCTGATCTGGCTGGCGTGCGTGCAAGGCGACGACGGTTGTCTCCCGCA
>JAYVZM010000216.1:0-4782 GCA_043783345.1 Verrucomicrobiota bacterium | reverse complement strand
CGGCCCGACGCAATTTTCGTGCAATCGGCGACAGCGGAGGAATGGGTGGCGGCGCGCAAGCGCCGCCTGCGCAAGGTCGAGGTCATCCGGCTCGGCCTGCCCAAGATCGCCGACATGCCTTATCTTGATGAGCGCCCCGATCAGGTGGGATCGGCGGCGACCGAGCTGCTGGCGGGCATGATGTATTACCACGAAACGGGTGTGCCGGAGCATCCCCGCACCACGATGATCGACTGCGAATTCCGTTTGGGTCGCAAATCCGCTGCGGTTGCCACCGGCTGAATTGGCAGGAAATGCCATCGCCTTTCCCCGCAACCTGCGACCCTTGCCGCCTAGTATACGCTATACCACGACGCCGCTCGCCTGCCTCGGCGCTTCCTTGTTCTAGTGCGTCATGAAGCCGCGTTGCCTGTTCGTGATGGACGCAGAGTTCTTCCCCCAAGCATTTGGACCGGATGAACTTTCGCGCCTGGGCAAATTCGTCGACCTCGCCGGACCGGCGGTCAACGGGAACGCGCTCCGCACGGGCAACTATCAGGATGTCGAGCTGATCATTGGCAGCTGGGGCATGCCGGAAATGAATTCGGCCCTGCTCGCGCGACTGCCCCGGTTGCGGGTGCTTTTCTACGCCGCCGGCACCATCAAGAGCATTGCCACGAAAGCTTCCTGGGCCCGGGGCGTCCGCGTCACCCATGCCGCGCTGGAAAACGCGAAGCCCACCGCCGAGTTCACGCTGGCAGAGATCATCCTGTCACTAAAGCGCACCTGGGAGCGGATCTTTCTCCTGCGGGAAAAACGGGAATACCAACAGCGCAATCCCCACGTCCAAGGCTCCTATGGCAGCACGGTGGGCTTGCTCTCGCTCGGCAAGGTCGGACAGCTGGTCGCCCAGCGCCTGGCCTCGCTGGATGTGCGCGTGATCGCCTACGATCCGGTCGTATCACCCGCGGAAGCCGCCGCTCTGGGCGTGCAGCTTTGCTCGCTGGCGGAGGTCTTCGCCAGGTCGGATGTCGTTTCCTGCCACATGCCCAGCACAGTCCAGACGAAGAATATTCTCGGGCAGGAACTGTTCCGCAGCATGAAACGCGGCGCCACGTTCATCAACACGGCGCGCGGCAATGTCGTGAAGGAAAATGAACTGATCGCCGTCCTCCGCGAGCGGCCCGATTTGTTCGCCGTGCTCGATGTCACCGAGCCGGAGCCCCCCGCGCCGGATTCGCCGCTGTTCCAGCTGCCCAATGTCGTGCTGACCCCGCACATCGCGGGCAGCATCGGCCTCGAGTGCCGCCGCATGGGCCGCATGATGGTGAGCGAGGTCGAGCGGTATCTGGCCGGCCAGCCCCTGCAGGGTGAATTGCGGCCGGAGCAACTGGAACTCCTGGCCTGAGCGCCCAGCGGCCGGCCGGTTCATCTCACGCGCAAAGACGCGGTGCCGCCCTCTCCTCCTATGAAACTCCCTCGCCTCCTGTCGCTGTTCTTCTCGCTGGCCGCACTCGGCCTTCTTTCCGCCGAAGACAAACCCGCCTCCCCCTACAAACTCATCGCCCACCGCGGCGGCGTCGTGGAGGACAAGTTCCCGGACAACTCGCTCGCCGCACTCCAGGCCGCCGCGGGCCGCCGCTACTGGGGCATCGAGTGCGACATTCGCGAGACGAAGGACGGCGTGCTCGTGATGCAGCACGACCCCGATCTCAACCTGAACTTCGGCGACCCGCGTCAGATCATCGAGATCACCTGGGGCGAGCTGAGCGGCCTGCGCACGAAAACCGCCGGCCAGTCGCCGTGCCGTTTCGATGACTGGGTGAAGGCCGCGCGCGCGGCCGGCCTCAAGCTCATGCTCGATTCGAAGGATCCCCACACGAAGGGTTTCCCGGAAAAGGTCGAGGCCATCCTCAACCGATACGGCATGCTGGCGAACTGCTACATCATCGGCACGAGCGACGCGATGGACCATTTCGCCGGCAAGGCGGTCGTCGGCTACAAATTTCGCGCGCTGAAATCGCGGATCGAGGCGGACGCCACCGCGAAGGAGAGGATCTTCCTCTTCGACGAGGGCCGCAACCTCACCGCGGAAATGGTGCAATGGGCGCAGGCCCACGGGGTGCGTGTCGTCCCCAGCGTCAACGTCTACCACTACTACGATCCAAAAACGATGACGGGCAAATCCCGCGAGGAGCTGGCCCCGATCATCTTTGCCGCCGCGCAGCGCGACATCGAGAAATTCAAGGCCCTCGGCGTCATCGAGTATCAGGTTGATTCCGAATTTGACCGCTGGCTCCAGACCCGTTGAGCGCGCCTGTCGTTTCCCATGAGTTCATTCCGTCACTCGGTTTCGCAATGGTGTTTCCCCCATATGCCGCTGCCTGAATTCGCCCGGGCGGTCCGGCCGATGGGCATCGAATCCATCGAACTCCTTGAGCCCTCCGACTGGCCGGTGGTGCGCCATCACGGCCTTGGCTGCGCCCTGGGTCGCGGACCGGATACCATCACCGACAGTTTCAACCGGCGCGAGAACCACGCCCGGCTGATCCCGGCCTTTCGGCGGCGGTTGCGCGACTGCGCGGTGGCGGGCGTGCCCAATGTCGTCTGTTTCTCCGGCAACCGGCGCGGTCAGAACGACGAGGAGGGCATGGAAATTTGCGTCGAAGGTTTCAAGCAGCTCGCGGCGGCGGCGGAAAAGGCCCGGGTCACGCTCTGCCTCGAACTCCTCAACAGCAAGATCGACCACCCCGACTACCAGTGCGATCGCACGGCCTGGGGCGTCGAACTTTGCCGGCGCGTCGGTTCGGAGCGGGTCAAGCTGCTCTTCGACATCTACCACATGGCGGTCATGGGCGAGGACGTGATCGCGATGATCCGCGAGCATCACCGGTGGTTCGCGCACTACCATACCGCCGGCGTGCCCGGCCGCCACGAGATCGACGACACCCAGGCGCTGAACTACCCGGCCATCATGCGCGCCATCAAGGCGAGCGGTTACCGCGGCTTCGTTGGCCAGGAATTTCTCCCTGTGCGCGACCCCCTGACCTCGTTGCGCGAGGCCGTCAGGATCTGCTCCGTCTAGGCAAACTTTACCTGGAACTTCCGGCCGGCTTGGGTGAATTCGCAGAGGTGCGTGTCGGCTGAAACCGCCAGTCCGCGCACCGGCTCGGGCTCGTCGCCGGCACGAGCCGGCACGAGCACCGTCGCATAAACACGATTCGCCGTCCCGCCCCGGTCGGAAAATCGCACCCGGGTCGACGGGCGCGCGACATCGAACGTCTCGGAGATCTGCCCGGGCAGCAGTTCGCAGTTCAGGCCGCCACTTGAGTAGAGCGCCAGCTTAACGTCATCATCATCGGCCAGCACCGAGCGACCGGCCCGGTCATGGCTCACCTTTTGCGAATCGAGGTGGAAATAGATCTGCACCGTCGAGGTCGGGGTGATCGCTTCGAGCGAATCGATCACCACCAGCACGCGACCATCGACCAAGGCCAGCGTGCGCCGGCAGATCGCCGGTTCGTAGTTGCGGTGAAAAGACTCGAGGCGCAACAGCCCCGGTTTCTCCTCCACCACCGCCACGCGTCCCTCCTTTTGCGGTGAATAGCGCCAGCGGCTCACGTAGTCGAAGGGATCGCGTCCGTCGATCGTCAGCACGCTGTGATACCCCGCGCTTTTGAAGAGCCTCCGCTCCGGGCTCTCCCGGTAGGTGAACACGCCGGGGTCCACCACCAGCGCCCGACCATAGGCGGTGAAATCAAATCCTCCGAGGTCGATGTGCTGGTGGCCGCTGCCCGGCGCGAGCGGGGAATGACACGAGAAGAAGACGCTCAACGCGTCCCGCTGCCACGACGTGCGCGCCATCACCTGGTCATTGCCGCGGTCAAACCGCACCAGTGGGCGCCGCTTTGGCGCAACCTTCAACTGCGCGAAGAGCGCGGCCGGATCGTCGATGTCCCACAAATGCGGCGTGGCATCCGCCTGCACGCGTTCGATTCCCATGAGCCCGGTCAGGTGCCGCAGCACGTCCGGGTCGCCCGTCGCGCGGAAAGTCCACAACGCGGCCTCGACCTGGTTGCCGCGCGAGGAATCGCCCCACGGCACGATCTGCCCGGTCGGCCGGGTGCTGTGCAGCGTTTGCCCGGCGCACTTCGCGGCCACCGCGTGGATTTCCGGCGGCAACCTCCACCGCGCCGCCGCGGCGAGGTCAAGGTAGCGCGCGAGCAGGACCACGCAGACATTGTGATAGGACGGACAGGCCTCGATGTGGCCGCCATCGGCCGTGAACTGTTTTTGCACGCAGCGCTGCAGCTCGCGCGCGGCCAGCTCATTCCAGCCCGGGGCCGGCGACAGCTCCGGGCCATACACCCCGATCGCCAGCAGCCCGAGCATCTCCATGAAGTAGTGGTTGTGGTCCGCTTCCGGCCAGAGCAGCGGGCTGAGCAGGGCGAGCGCCTCGCCGTGCCGGGTCAGGCTGCCGGCCAGCCGCACCAGACGCTCCGGCGGCAGGTGCAGCGTGCCCGCGAGCTGCTCGAGCACCACCGGCCAGCTGTCGAACATCCGGATGCCGACCTCAAGCTGGCGCCACGAGGCCAGGCCGGCATTGGTGCCGGCGGTGGGATCCGGCGTGCCGTCGGCGCGTCGCAAAACCGGCGGCCCGGCGCGTGCCATCCAGTCGTCGAGCTCGGCCACCACCTTGGCGGCGTAGCGTTCCTCGCCGGTCAACGCGCGCGCCTGCAACAGCGTCTTCCAATGCATCATGCGGTTGAGGCCCCAGAGAAACTCCTCGTCGCCATGCTGCGG
>JAYVZM010000215.1:0-11755 GCA_043783345.1 Verrucomicrobiota bacterium | reverse complement strand
CCGGATACTGGCCACCGACGTGCAAGGCCATGAAGACAAAGAACAGCCAGGACGTCGCTGTTATGGAAACCATCGCAAAGACCCGGTTGACGATTCGCTGGGGATTGACCCAGAGAACGCTGGCTCCGATGGCCAGGGTCAGGATGGCTGCGATGAAAATCAGGCCGGGCATGATTTCTCCAGCACGAGACAGGCGTTGCTGCCGGACAAGCCGTGAGAGCAGATCACCGCTATATTGGCTTCGATGTAGCGGCGGCGGCCGGATAGGTTAAGCGGGCAGCTGGGGTCGGGGGTTTCCCAGTTCACGGTTGGAGGGAGAAGGCCCCGGGCCAGACTCAAGGCAACACTGGCGGTCTGGATGGCGCCAGCGGCCCCAAGGGCGGTTCCTACCGATCCTTTGATGGATGAGACCGGGATATTGGCCAGCCGGTCGCCGAAGACGCGTTTGAGCGCATAGGCCTCGTTGGCGTCGATGAGGCGGTGGCCAGGTCCCCAGGCGTTGATGTAGTCAATCTCTTCCATTCGCCGGCAGGAGTTCGCCAAGGCCCGGTGCACCGCATCGGCAATCCCGATGGCGGCCGAGCCGTTCGGGTCACTGGCATAGCCGTAGCCGGTGATCCACGCGTAGGCGGGCCGCGGACTGTCTTCGCATTCGAGGATAAACATGGCGGCCCCCTCGCCCAGCACGCCGGTGGACCGCCAGAGGTCGAAGGGGCGGCAGGTTTTCTCAGGGTGGTCACGGGAGGTGGGATTGAGCTCGGCGGCATTGAATTCGAGCAGGGGATGGAAGGAGAGAGGGGCTTCACAACCGCCGGTAATGGCGACATCCGCTTGGCCGGTCGCCACCAACTCAGACGCCTGGCCGATGGCGTCGAGGCCGGAGCAGCAGGAGCTCTGGAGAGCGAACATTCGCGCCGGCACATCCAGATATTTGGCGATCTTTCCCGGCACATTGACGATCGAGGTTTCGTAAATCGTGCTGGCAACAGAATAACGTGGACCCTTCTTGGCGACAACCTGAACCCCGCGGCTCATCTTATCGATATCCATCGTGGAAGTGCCGGTCACGATGACCGGAGCGCACTGGCGCAAATCGTCCACGGTCAAGCCTGCGTCCCGCAGGGCGAGCAAGGTGCCGGCGAGGCCAAACTGGGTATGGCGGGAGAGGCGGCGAGGGTTCTCCTCCGGCGCGTATTGCTTCAGGTCAAAATCGGCAATGTCCGCCCCAATGAAGGGACCGGCCTCTTGGTCAAGGTGAGGAAGCAGGCGCACGCGGCTGACCGGCTCGTTGATGCCGCGGAAAAATACCTCGCGGCCGATGCCAGCCGGCGTGACCGGTCCGATGCCCGTGATCTTAACGCGCCGGCGCATGGCCGGGGCGCCAGGGGTGGGCGGAGGGGGGGTGGGACGCCAAAATGTTTTTCAATGGGGTTGTTGGAGGAGAGCGCGGCGACCGCGATGCCGTCAGGCGCAACTGAAAGCCGGAAACCGGGGCCGCGCCTGCCGCACACACAGAGCCACGCCTGGCATTGTTGGCGGACATTGGCGGCGACGGCAAGCCTCGGCCGCGCAAAAGATATTTGCGCTCCGCCGGGCGCAGACCCACAACAACGCCGCATGACCGCCCCGGAATTCGAAGCCCGTCTCGTTGCCTGGGCCCGGGCGCTCCCCGACCTGGAGGCTCTCGTGCAGATTGGTTCGCGCGTGCAGCCGGGGGCCGTGGTCGACGCCTGGTCCGACTGGGATTACCAGTTGATCGTCCGCGACCCGGTCCGCTATTTCAACCGCGACTGGCCGGCGCTGATTGCCCCGTGCTGGTCCGCGCATTTCGAGCGCACCGAACGCGCCGTGGTCAAGCTCAGCGCCGTTTTCGCCGGCGGTTGGGAGGCGGATTTCGTCTTGCTGCCGGCCTGGCAGATGAAACTGGCCTGCTGGGCCATGCGGCACCCCGGGGTGCGGGGATGGTTTCCCCCGGTTTTGCGCGAGGGTGTTCGCAACCTGCGGCTGGTGGCCGGACCGGGTTATCGGGTGGTCCTGGGCGGCCCGGCGTGGGAGCAGCGCTATGCCGCCCTGCGAGTGGCATGGCCGGAGCCGGGATTTTCCGCCGCGGATTTCCAACACCACGTCGCCGCCTTTTGGCGCCATGCCGTCTGGGTGGCCAAAAAAATCCTGCGGGGCGAACTGCGCGCGGCGCTGCGCTGGCAGCACCTTGAACTGCGCGAACACCTCCTGGTCCTGTTGGTGGAGGAGGCGCGGCTGGCCGGCCGCACGCCGAGGCCCGAGGCGCGCAAGGCAGAACAGTGGCTGGACGAGGCGCGGCTGCGGCAGACGGCGATCGCGACCGGGCCGGACCAGGCGAGCCTCGCGGCCGCGTTGCTGGCGGAGATGACGCTTTTCCGGGAAGTCAGCCAGCACGTGGCGGCGCAACGCGGCTTTGCGCCGCCCGACTACGGCGCGGTGGAATCGTGGCTGCGGGCCGAGCTGGCGAAAGCGCCGCCGCCCGCCCGCCGCGATTGACGGACCTCAGGCGGTCGCCAGCGGAAACTCGAAACTGAAGCTGGTGCCGCCGCCGGGGCGGGATTCCACCTTCATCTCGGCATTGTGGGCCGCGGCGATGTGCCGGCAGATGGTGAGGCCCAAGCCCGTGCCGTGCGCCTTGGTTGACGCCACCGGCTTTTTCAGGATCACCGCCAGGGTCTCCGGGGGCAGGCCGGCGCCGTTGTCCGACACGGTCAGGACGGCCCGGCCGGCTTTCTTCCGGACGGAGACGACGACCCGCGTGGCCCCGGCCTCGAGCGAATTCTTCAGGAGGTTTTGCAGCACCCGCATGATCTCGAAACGGACGCCAACGATCTGCATGTTTTCATCCCCCTCCACCTCGATGCGCGGGGAATCAAAAAACAGCACCGCGCGGGTTTCCTGGGCTGCCGCCCGCAGATCGAAGGTCTCGCTGCTGGTGATATGGCGGGTGCTCTGGCGCCAGGATTCCGCGAGATGGAGGCAGAAGGAGGAGCAATTCTCCAGGCGCTCGGCGTAGTGCGTGATGCGCTGCATGGACGGCGACGTGTTGGAGAGGGTGCGCACCTCATCCAGCAGCATGTTGGAGTAGCCGATGGTGACGACGAGCGGATTGCAGATATCGTGCACCATTTCGGCGGCGGCCTGGCCGTAGCCGACGTGCATCTGGTGTTTTTTCTGTTCGGTTTTCACTGCCTCATACATGCTCTCGAGGTGTTTGAGCAGGGAGGTGCGCTTCTTGCGCTCCATGGCCTCCCCGGCGTGGCGACGCACGGACTGCAGCAGCACGTCCACATCAAACGGTTTTTTCAGATATTCGTTTGCGCCCAGGCTCATGGCCGCCTGCGCGGAGGCGAGCGCACCGTAGCCGGTCATCATGATCACCGCCGTGTCCGGGTCGATCTTGCGCAATTCCTCGAGGCCCTGGATGCCGTTTTTCTGCGGCATCCGGATATCCATGACCACCACGGCGAACGAATTCTGGGTGATGAGTTCCAGTCCGTGGTCCACCCGATCGGCGGTTTGCACGTCAAACTCATCCTGCAGCAGATAGCTCATGCTTTCGCGCGGACCCATCTCATCGTCGATGACGAGCACCTTGGGGCGGGCGATGGCGGTGGCAGGGGAGGCAGGAGGGGCGTCAAGCATGATGCGGTGTTTTGGACGAGGGTGGACGGCGTCCTCCGGTTTGGCAATCCGAAGCTTGGCCCGACCATGCCGGGCACCGTGGGGCCGCGGCGGTCTTCATTTGGCCGCGACGCCGCGGGAGAACAGCTCGGTGATGATGTCCTCCAGCGGCACGTCCTGGATGGTGATGTCGTCCACGGCACCCTGATTCAGGATCTGCTGGCAGACCTCGGTGACATGCTCGCTCGGCACGTGAAGGAGGCACTCGCCATCCTCGCACAGCTTGGCGGTGCCGTGGGCAGGCTGCCAGCCGGCGGGGAAGGAGCCGTCGCGGGGCTTGAATTTGATGATGCGCTGCCGGGCGCCGGCGCCGGCGATGCGGTCGAGGTCGCCGTCGTAGATCTTCTTGCCGTGGTCGATGACGATGACGCGTTCGCACAGTGACGAGATGTCGGCCATGTAGTGGCTGGTGAGGAGGATGGTGGTCTTGTGCCGGCGGTTGTAGTCGCGGAGGAACCGGCGGACGTTTTTCTGCGACACGACATCGAGCCCGATGGTCGGCTCGTCGAGAAAGAGCACGCGCGGGCGGTGCAGCAGCGCGGCGATGAGCTCCATCTTCATGCGTTCGCCGAGGGAGAGTTCGCGCACCATGACGTTGAGCTTGGGCCCGACATCGAGGAGGGTCACCAGTTCGTCGAGGGTGGCCTTGAACTGCTCCGGCGGCAGCCCGTAGATGGCGCGCAGCAAATGAAAGGATTCGATGGCCGGCAGGTCCCACCAGAGCTGGTTTTTCTGGCCGAGCACGAGGGCGAAGAGGCGGCGGTATTCGTTTTCGCGCTTGGTGGGATCAAAGCCGGCGACGCGGGCCGAGCCGGCGGTCGGATAGATGAGGCCGGAGAGCATCTTGAGGGTCGTGGTCTTGCCGGCGCCGTTGGGTCCGAGGAAGCCGACCAGTTCGCCTTCCCGGATGCTGAAGCTGACGTTGTCGGCGGCGCGGATTTCCTCGAACTCGCGCTTGAACAGTCCCTTCACCCCGCCCCAGAAGCCGGGCTGTTTTTTGTAGATGCGGAAGATCCGGGTCAGGTTTTCGACTTCAATCATGGCAGGAGAGGCCCACACCAAGGCGGCATTCTAATCGAACGCAAACCGACAATTCCATCGGCGCCGCGGACGAACGGCCCGTCCGGCTCCGGGCTGGGCGACTTGGGATGGGGTTTGCGGGGTTTTTGGGGTAAAGAAGGCTTCGGTTGGGCCGATAGTCACCCCAGTTCCACCTCTCTCACCTCTCGACACGTGTTAGTGATCCGCACTCCCCCCGGTTCGCGCGCCAGTGGCTGCCGGTTGTTGCCCGCTTGGGTCCGAGCGGTGCTTTGCGCTGCCCCGATGCTGCTGCCCGTCCGCCTGCCCGCCCAGGCGGTCGCGGGGCCTGCGCCCGCCCCCGGCATCATCTCCAACGCACAGGTTTTCTTGCGGCTGAGCGAAGCGGACAAACAGAAGCCGCAGCAGGTGCGCTTCGAGATGCTCGTGTATTACTACGACCCGTTCTGGCAGCTGATGTGGGGCGAATGCGAAAACACGGCCAGCTTCCTGCCGGTGCGCGGGGAGCCCCTGCCGATCAAGCCTGGGCAGCGGGTCCGCCTCGAAGGCATGGTGCTGCCGGCCCGGGGCATTCTGCGCAACGAGGTCACCGTGACCGTTCTGGAAGAGAACGCCCTGCCCCCGCCGCAGCCGACCCAAGGCGAGTTGGCTGCCTCGCCCAAGTTTGACGCGCAATGGGTGGCCCTCGAGGGTTACGTGTGCCAGCAGCGGGAGATCGACCAGTATCACCTCGAATACCAGGTGCTCACCGAGGGCTGGCTGGTCACGGTCCGTGTGCTGGTGAGGGAAACCGAACCGGTGCCGCAACTGGTCAACCGTCGGGTGCGGTTCCACGGGGTCTACATCGGAACCCTCGATACCGATCGGAAACTGCAACGCATCGATCTCTGGGTGCCGCATTCCACGGATGTAACGATCCTGGGCGATCTCGCCCATGATCCCCGGTTCCAGCTGCCGCGCACCCCGCTGGACCGGCTGGCCGCCGCGAAGCGAATGGAGTGGGTCCGGGTGGAGGGCGAGGTGAGGGAATTCAAACCCGGGCGGAGCCTCACCTTCCGCGATGAGACCGGGCAGCTGACCGTGGAGACACCCCAGCCCGGTTCCCTCAAGATCGGCGACCGCGTCGAGCTGGTGGGCCGGCCCTTCGGGGCTGGGCTGGGCCTGACCTTGGCCGAGGCGCATTTCCGGCCGTCGGTTTACCGGTCAGTCCAGAATAAATCGGGCGGGGCCGGCGACGTTCCGCGCTTCAGCCTGCGGGTGGTGGAGCAGATCATGGAACTCCCCCTCGGCGAGGTGGCCCGGGGTTACTTTGTCACTTTGCGGGGCGCCGTGACCTGGTCCGATCCCCGGGTGAATTTTTTCTACCTGCAGGATGCCACGGGGGGCGTCTGCATCCGGCTGAAGGAGGGCGACAGCCCGCCGGCCATCAATGACTCGGTGGAGATTCGCGGGGCGACCAACCTCGGGCGCTACGCCCCGGAAGTCCAGCTGCGGGAAATGTCCCCCCTCGGTCCCGTGGCCCCGCCCGCCGCGCGGCCGGTCACCTTGGAACAGACGCTGACGGGCGCCGAGGAAGCCTGTCGGGTGGAGTTGCGCGGCTACGTGCGGCAAGTCACGCTTGAGACGGACTGGAGCCGGCTCGACCTGACGACCAACTCCGGCGAATTGTCCGCCTTTTTGCCACCCGACAAGACTCTCGCGAAGCTGACCGGGGCCATGGTGCGGATTGCGGGAGTGTGTTCCGTCGAGGCCAACAACCTCCGGCAGTTGACCGGGGTCCGGCTATGGGCGAGCGGCAAGGAGGCGGTGGAGGTGGAGGAACCGGCTCCGGCCGATCCCTTCTCGGCCCCGCGTTACACGATCGCCGGGCTGAACCAATTTACGCGGGGTGGCACACTCAACCGGCGAGTGACGGTGACCGGCCTCGTGTTGCTGCGCCTGCCGGGGCGCTGCCTGCTGCTCCAGGATGGCGAGTCGGGCCTGATGGTCCTCTCGCGGGAGACCAACCCGCTCGCGCCGGGAACAGCCGTGGAGATATCGGGACTGCCGGGTCGCGATGGCAGCCGGCTGGTGCTCCGGGAGGCGGTGACACGGGCCGCCTTTGGCGGGAGCACCTTGCAGCCGATCCTCTGTCGCACCTTGACGGAGACAAAACCCGAATTAGACGTCCGGCTCGTGCAGTTGCGCGCGGTGCTCAATGACGTGGTCAAGCGGCCGCAGGGCGTCCGGCTGTCGCTGCAGGCGGGCGGAGCGCTTTTCGATGCGGTGTTGGAACCCGCGGCAGGCTGGAGGGCGCCCGCGCCGGGCAGCCTGCTGGAATTGACCGGCGTTTATCTGCTCGAGTTCGACGAATATCACCGGCCGCGTGGCTTCCGGCTGCAACTCCGCACGCCCGGGGACGTCCGGATTGTGTCCGCCCCCTCGTGGTGGACGGCGCGCCGGGCTTTTGCGGTGGCCGGGGGATTGGCGGCCTGCCTCGGGTTGGGCATCGTGTGGGTCGCCGTGTTGCGCCGGCGGGTGCGGGGACAGACCGAGCAGCTCCGCCGACACATGGAGAAGGAGGCCCGGCTGCAGGCGGAGCTCGAGCGCTCCTCGCGGCTGGATTCGCTGGGCGTGCTCGCCGGCGGCATCGCGCATGATTTCAACAACATGCTCACCGCCATCCTGGGCAATCTCGGTCTGATGCGGATGGAGAAGGAGGCCATGGAACGGGTGGGCCCCCTCGTGGGCGATGCCGAGCGCGCCGCCAAGCGGGCCGGCGAAATCACGCAGCAGCTGCTGACCTTTGCCAAGGGTGGCGATCCGGTGCGCACGGCGGTCGACCTGCAGGAAGTCGTGCGGGAGGCGGCGGAATTCGTGCGGCATGACTCGAACGTGAAGGTGGAATTCGAGATCGAGCCGGGATTGCCGCCGGCTGAGGTCGATGCGAGCCAGATCAGCCGGGTGGCGCACAACCTGGTGCTCAACGCCGTGCAGGCCATGCCGGGCGGAGGGCTGGTGCGGATCGCCCTCGACGTCCGGAAGCTGCGCCCCGGCGAGATTCCGCCGCTGGCCCCCGGTCGTTACCTGCAGCTGAAAATTTCGGACACCGGCCCGGGCATCGGCCCCGAGAAACTTCCGCGTATTTTCGACCCCTATTTTTCCGCCAAGGTCAAGGGCAGCGGACTCGGCCTGGCCATCGCGCACTCCATCGTGAAAAACCACAAAGGCCATATTGAGGTGGATTCCACCCTCGGTCGGGGCACGAGTTTCTGCGTCTGGCTGCCTGCCGCCCACGGTCCGCAGGCTGGAAAAACTGAGATGACGGGTTTCACTCAGTCCGGCGCCAGTGCCCGGGTGCTCTTCATGGATGACGAGGAGTCGGTCTGTCTGGTGGCCGGGGCCATCCTGCGGCATTGCGGCCACACCACCACCGTCGTGCACGACGGGGCCGCGGCGGTGGAGGCTTTCCAGCAGGCCCGGAATACGCGCAATCCCTTTGACCTGGTGATCCTCGACCTGACCGTGCCCGGAGGCATGGGCGGCCGCGAGGCCCTGGTGGAACTGCGGCAGATCGATCCCGCGGTGCGGGTGATCGCATCGAGCGGTTATTCGCAGGATCCCGTGATGGCCAACCATCGCGCCTACGGTTTCACCGCCGTGCTGCCGAAACCCTACGATCCCGATTCAGTCGCCCAAGTGATCAACGAGGTGCACCGACCCTAACCCGGCGTCGCCCGGCTCGACCGTCGGGGGCGGCTCACTTCCACAGCACCACCAGGCCCGGGTCCTTGCGCCATTGGAGCAGATGGCGGAGGGATCGGAGCAGGCTCAACCACCAAAGTCCGGCCAGGTCGGCCCGGGAAGCGGACCCATGGTAGGCGCGGCGGTAGATGAAACGATTGTGCTGATGGGGATGGGGCAGCACCAGGGAGCGGGTGAAGCCGGCCTGGCGGCCGACCTTGATGATGTGCGCCGGCGGCATGCTCTTTTCATGCACCCGATACTCCGCCATGGCGTGGCGCGACGACTCGGCTACGTCATGTCCCGAGCCGGGCTCGAGGGTGAGGACGCAGCCGCCGGGCACGAGGGCGGCATGGGCGCAGCGCAGCGCGGCCAACTCGGATTCGGCATGGTGGAGCGCGTCGTGGAAAATCGCGTAGTCGAACCGGGCGCCGCCGGCGAACGCTTCATAGTCGCAGGCGATGAACTCCACCGTGGCGAGCCCGCGGGCCCGGGCGGCGTCGCGTGCGTGGCGGACGGCGTCCTCGGAGATGTCCACCCCGAGCACGGTGTAACCGCGCTGGGCGAGGAAGAGGGAGAGCCAGCCGGTGCCGCACCCGAATTCCACGATGCGTCGCGGCGGCGGGGCCATGAGGCTGAAGAGCGCGGTCAGGGCGGCGAGGTATTGCGGACAGCAATCGTCGCTGAACGGCTTGCCGAGGGAATGGGCGAGGCCCTCGGGACCGAGATGCGCGTAGTAGTCGCGTTCGCCTTGTTTGGAGTCGGGGGACATCGAGGAGAAGTTGAGCCAGAGCCCGGGCCGTGGCGAGCCGGCGTTGGAGGCGCGGCCGGCCCGGCGAATCCGCTTCCGGGGAACCGTGGCGGATCAATGGCCCAGCCGGCGGTAGTCGAGAACGCTGTGGCTGATCCGGCCCTGCTCCAGGCAGCGGATGTCGGTCAGGAGTTCGGCGGGCGAGACGTCCTCGCCCTCCGTCCAAATCAGGTTGTGGCAGCCTTCATTGTCCGCCGGCGTGAAAAGACCCGGCGCAAAAAAATGGGCGGGCACCGAACGTTTCACCACCGTGTCGGGCCGGCAGGGATCGGGAAAATTGAGATTGTGGACGATGAAGCTGCGCGGCGGGGTGGCGGGCAGCAATTCGCCGGCGAGCCGGGCGGTGTGCGTCGCGGAAATTTTCAGCGTCTCAAGCAGGGCGCCCTCGGGCTGGCCGCCGTGTTCCTTCAGCCGGTAGTAGATTTCTTCGGACACATCCTGCGAGGCGGCGATAGCCGGCAGGCCGTGCAGGGCGCCCTCCCACGCCCCGGCCACGGTGCCGCTGGCGAGGATGAAACCGAGCGAACAATTGAAGCCCATGTTGATGCCGCTGACGACCCCTTCGACGCACGTCGTTTGCTCCGGGCGGGCTCCCCCGACACCCGTGGTTTGCCCGGGGCGGGCGGCTCGACCCTGCTTTGGCACCAGGTGCGCGATGGCGATGTTGATGCAATCGGACGGGGTGCCGTCGACGATCCAGGTCGGGCAGCCGAAGCCGCGGTCCACGGCGGCGGACTTGACCGGGCGGCCGCGCGTCTTGGACGCGCCGGTCCAGCTCTGTTCCTTCATCGGCGCGACCACGTAAAGCTCGTGGCCGGCGGCTTGCAGCGCCGCGATGAGCTCATGCAGGAAGAGCGAGTTGATGCCGTCGTCATTGGTGACCAGAAGTTTCATTTGGCGTTCATACAGACACACCAAACGGCGCAGGAAAAGACCGGAAAACAGACCGGGCCAATCAGGGGCCCTCGACCTGGGCCGCCTTCTCCATCGCGGCGCGGCGGCGGAGCGATTCGGTGAGGAGCCAGACCATGTAGCCGACCACGACCAGATTGATCCCCAAGGCGGCAAACTTGATCCAGGTGGCCCGGCGAATGATTTCGTAGACCTCGATGGGCACATAGATGGCGCCGCTGAGCGCCGCGAGCCACTCGGCCCAGCGCCGTTCAAACCAGAGCCCATAGGCCTCGACAAAGCGCACCGCGGCATACAGCGCCGCAAATCCCGCCAGTGCCCAGAGGCGGGAGTCTTCCAGCCGCGCCATCGCCGTGATGAAAATCTGCGGGTAATGATGGGCCGGGTTCAAATGGAGCACGCGGATGATCTGCTCGGCATAGACCTCGTTGTCGCGATCGAGAAAACTCAGCAGCCCGAAGCCGGCGATTAGCACGATGGCGCCTTTGAAAGCCTCAAGGAGGGCGATGGGACGAAGGGCCTTGTGGGTGATCGACTTCACGAGCAGGTGAAAGTAGAGACCTTTGCGGCGACGGAAAGAAAAAAGCCGCGACTTGCGTCGCGGCTGGAGGGGAGGCGGGAAGGCGGTTGAGGGCAACCGCCCCTATCGGTTAAGACTGGGCGGGCGCAGCGGCCTCGGCGGGGGCGGGTTCGCCGCCACCGGCCTGCTTCTGCGCCTCGAGCTCGGCCATCGCGGCCTTGCGGCTGAGGCGGACCTTGCCGGAACGCTCGTCGATGCCGACCACCTTGACGGTGATGGACTCGCCCATTTTGACGACATCCTCGGTGCGACGGACCCGGAAGTCAGCCAGTTCGGAGATGTGGCACAGGCCCTCCTTGCCCGGGAGACACTCGACGAAGCATCCGAACTCCTTGATGCCAGTCACGCGACCGGTGTAGGTCTTGCCCATCTCGAGCTGGGAGCCACCGCCGCAGAGGGCGTCGATTTCCTGCATGGCGCGGTTCATCGCGTCGGCATTGTTCGAGTAGATGAAGACCTTGCCGGAATCGTCGTCGGCGATGTCGATCTGCGCGCCGGTCGTCTCGGTGATGCGGCGGATCGTTTTCCCGCCGGGCCCGATGAGCAGGCCGATCTTCTCGGGATCGATCTGGATCGTCTGGATGCGCGGGGCGTATTTCGAGAGGTCCTTGCGCGGGGCCGGGAGCGAGGCGAGCATCGACTTGAGGATCTCGATGCGCGCGTCGCGCGCCTGGAAGATCGCGGTCTTGGCGATCTCGAAGGGCAGGCCGTTGATCTTGAGGTCGAGCTGGAAGCCCGTGATGCCCTTGGTCGTGCCGGCGAGCTTGAAGTCCATGTCGCCGAAATGATCCTCTTCACCGAGGATGTCGGTGATGGTCGTCCACTTCGTGATGGAGCCGTCGGCCGCCATCTCGGTCATGAGGCCGCAGGAAATGCCCGCGACGGGGGCGATGATCGGCACGCCGGCGTCCATGAGGGCGAGGCAGCCGCCGCAGACCGAGGCCATCGAGGTCGAGCCGTTGGAGGCCATGATCTCGGAGACGACG
>JAYVZM010000214.1:0-11792 GCA_043783345.1 Verrucomicrobiota bacterium | reverse complement strand
GCGGACCTCCCGCTGCAAATCGGGTTCTTGAAACACCATCACCCGGATCAGGTCGGAAGGCTGCAGCACATAGTCGGTGGGCTCGCCCGCCGGCGTCGGCTGAGCCGGCGCCATCGGGCAAAGCAGCGCGAGTGCAAATAGCAGTGTCAGGTGGTGGAAACGTGGGGACATGGGCCTTGAAGAACAAAAAACGGAAGAAGATCAGCGACCTTCTTCCGTTTGCAAGTCAAGCACAGTGCTCAATAACGGATATTAGCACCCAGACTGAAGACATTGTTGGTGAATTCCGCTGACGCCAGCTTGTCGGAGCTGTTGTTACGGTAAGTATAGGAGGCGCTGAAGTTAACGGTGGAGTTGTAAACGTAAGACACACCGACCTGGCCCTCGGTGTAATCGTCCGTGCGGGCGGGGTATTTGATCGACCGGAAATTCACTCCGAGGTTCAGATACCACTGTTCTGTGAAGTGTGTGCTGGAACTCAGCCCCCAGCTGAAATTCTTGGTGGAATCACCCGTGCCGGAACTGCCGAAATCGTTGCCCAAGTTGAACTGATAGGACGTCTTTTCCGAATACAAATAGGTGAGACTGCTGCTGAGGCCAACGAGGCTCTCGTCGCTCCCGACCTTGAAGGAGCGCTGGGTATAGCCCATGCGCACCTGGCCGGTCAGCTTGGGGGTGAACTCACCGCGGGCGCCGATGTTGAAAAAGCTGTCGTTGCTGTCTCGCCCAAGGCTCAGCTCCGTCTTGCGATACTGATAGCCCAGGCTCCAGTCCAGTTTGGGGCTGGCCTCGTAATAAACATCCAGAGGAAAAGTCCAGATATCGCTGTCGGCGTAGGAAGCCGGGGCGTAGTCCGTCTTGTTGTAGGCGGCTCCGAGGGAGAACTTGGTCTTTTCCGAAACGCCGAATTCTGATTTTCCCCCGACATTGGTCAGCTTGCGGTGGATGAGATCGCCCGTGCTCCGGATGTCGTTGTCGTTTTGCGCGACTTGCGCGTAAGAAGCGTTGAAATCGACCTTGGTCACCCCGTTGCTGTAGCTCGAATTGACACCCAAGCTCGACAGTTCCGTGTTCTGAACATCGTTGTCGCTATAACGGCGAATCTCCTCGCGGTAATAGAAATTGCCCGATGTGGCGGATCCCTTGCCAAACACCAGGTCCACACCGGGGGTGAAGCTGAAGATCGTGTCGCTTTTCGCGTTGCTGGTATCGAGATAGATATTGTCGTCAGCCTGCACGGCGGCCGAAGCGGTCACAAACAACTCGGCATTATCGCCCACAGCCATGAAAGGCGCGGCCTTGGCGGATAAGCAGATCAATGCGGATAATACGGCCAGACGGGTGAGGTGATTCATAGTGGTGCTCCAGTGCCTGCGGTCATTTCGGGCTTGTGAAAAAAATGCAAATATATTTCTTATTCAAGCCTATACTTCGCCTAATTAGTGCGACAAAAATACGGCAAAAGGGCCATGTCGTGAAACGAAATTCTGCAATCCAGAAGCAGCCCCAATGCCACCGCGTGCCGTCAGCATCGTGCCCCGGAAAAATAATCCGGCCGGCGCCGTTCAGTGGAAACGCTTGGTATTGCTGATGTTTGTCTTCTCCGGAGCGCTGTGGCTGGCCGCCACCTGGGGAGTCTGGCTGTTCATCAAATACCAACGCCGGTTTCCCGACGTCCGCTACACCGACTTGTTATTGCCCGGCCGCTGGGCTCATTACCGCACCAGCGAAGGAAATTATCTCATCGCCCAGGGCGAAATCTTCCTGCGGCAGAACGACCCCGCCGCAGCGCTCCACTGGTTGCGCACTGGCATCAGCAAGGCTCCCGCCAATGCCAAGGGCCGCACCTTGCTTGCCCGGCTTTATCAAGAGCATCACCGACCGGATCTAGCCGGGAAGCTGTTGCTCGATGGGCTGCATCAGCTGGCGGGTGATCCGGTCTATGTCCAAACCGCCCTGTCGTTTCTCCTCGAATTCCAGGAAGACGCCCAGTTGCTCGACGTCAGCAGCCGCTTGCTGGCCCTCACGGGAACAGCCGGGGCCGCGTGCCGTCCGGTGGCCGCAACCTATGCCGCCACCGCGGCGTATTTACACGGTAATTTTGATCAAGCAGAGAGTCTCATCCACCAATACCAGCTGTCCGATTCGGTCGACGGTGCCATGCTGCTGGCCCGCATGGATTGGGAATGCGGCTACCCTGAACTCGCTCTGCTGAGGCTGAACGCGTTTCTCTCGCAACACCCGGATTACGACAAGGCCCGCGCCCTCCTGGCCGGCTATTACCGGTTTCTCGGGCGAAACACCGAGTGGAAGTCTGCCATTATCGAACGCCTGGTCCACGATCCCCTCGCTGCTGCCCCCCGCGTCGAATATCTTTATTTCCATCACCAGCGGCGGGACCGGGCGCAGCTTGAACGCGAAACGGAATCCTATCTCAACCAGTTCCAGCACGATGGCGCCGCCCTGCTTCTGCTCGCCGATTTTGCCGCCAACACCGGCCGGCCGGCGCTCGCCCGTCGCGTGCAACAGATTTTCTCCGACCGGGCTGACCCCGGCGGTGCTGTCGTCCTGCTGGTCGTCGAAGCGCACATCGCTGCGGGTGAGTATCAGGCCGCTCACGATCTCATCACTGACTGCCGTCGGCAACACCCCGAATGGACCGGCCCGTTCTCCCCTGTATTCCATGGCCTGCGGGCCGTCGCCCTCTGCGGCCTCGGGAAGAAGGACGAGGCGCGCCTTTCTCTCGACCTTCTCCTCTCGGAAAAAAATCTGCGCGCCGACCATTTGGTCGCTGTCTCCAACCGCCTTTCCGTTCTGGGCGCCCGCGATTTGTCCCTGGCCGTGCTCAACCGGGCCGTGGAGGCCGATCCCCGCCATCAGGCCGCCCTCGCCCCGTTGCTCCGGCTCGAACTCGACACCGGTCAACTGGCGCCCGTGCCCGACCAGCTGATCCGGTTCATGCACACCCGCCGGCCTTCGCGTGAAATCCTGGCCCGCGCCTACGAGACTTTCGGCAGCGACCGGCACCTTTTCCTGCCCCGGCAAAGGGAGTTGCTGGCGTCGCTCCGCACCGCTCTCGCCAGCTCCCGGCTCTAGGCCCGCAACACTTCCGCCAGAGCCGCCAGCAGCCGCTCATTCTGGGCCCGCGTGCCCACCGTGATGCGCACCCATTCGGGCAGGCCGTAGGGTTTCACCGGTCGGACGATCAATCCCCCCTGTTGCAACGCCGCGAACACCCGCACACCGTCGCCCACCTTCACCAGCAGAAAATTCCCCTGCCCCGGCACCATCTCGAGGCCGAGTTCCCTGAATCCCGCCCCCAGCTGCTCCAATCCGGCCCGGTTCTCCCGTCGGCAGCGCACGACGAATTCCTCGTCGTCCAACGCCGCCACCGCCGCCGCGGCCGCCACGGCGTTTACATTGAACGGCTGGCGCACCCGCTGCAGCACCGCGATCAATTCCGCCGCCGCATAGCCGTAACCCACGCGCAGCGCCGCGAGCCCGTAAATTTTCGAAAAGGTGCGCAGGCAGACCACCTTTCTTCCTTCTGCGATCAGCGGCCGCAGGTCCGGCGGATTTTCCAGAAAATCGGCGTAGGCCTCGTCGAGCACCAGGATCACATGCGGCGGCAGCGCGCGCACCAGCGTGGTGATTTCCTCCGCCGTGTTTGTCGCCCCGGTGGGGTTGGCGGGACTGGCGAGAAAAACCAGCCGCGTGCGCGGCGTGATCGCCGCCGCCAGGCGGACCAGATCCTGCCGCATGTTCACCAGCGGCACCTCCACCGGCGTCGCGCCAAACAGCAGCGTCACCAGTTTATAAACCACAAAGGCCGCCTGGTGCATCACGCACTCCACGCCCGGCGCCAGGAACGCATGCCCCAGCAGCTCGATGATTTCGTTCGAACCATCGCCGATGATGAACTGATCCATCCCCAGCCCGAGTTTTTGCGCGAGCTTCCGCCGCAGTTCGAAATAACCGCCGTCGGGGTAAAGATTCGCGTCGCGCAGCGCCCGCTCCGCCGCCACGACCGCCTTGGGGGACGGCCCGAAGGGATTCTCGTTCGACGCCAGCTTCACGATGCCGGCCGGATCCAGCCCCAGCTCGCGGGCCACCTGGTCGATCGGCTTGCCGGGTTCATACACCGGCTGAGTCAGGATGCCCTTGTTCGCAAGCTCGGCAATAGTCATGCCCCCAGCCCACCGCCAAGCCCCGTTCGACTCAAATCAAAAGCGGACGAGCTTAGCGCCGCCCCGGCTTTCGGCTCTCCACCCGCACCCACTTCATGCCCGCCGCCTCCGCCGCCTGGATGCCCGGCTCCGCGTCCTCGAATACAAGACACCTTTCCGGCGCCACCCCCATTTTTTTGGCGGCCAGCAAAAACATGTCCGGCGCCGGTTTTCCGTGGGTGACATCCTCCGGCGTCACCACCACCGGGAAGAGTTTCGTCAGCCCCATCAACTCCAGCGTGTGCTGCACGATGTCCCGGGGCCCGCCGGACGCCACGCTCAGCGGGGTGCGACCCGCGGCTTTCCGGGCGAATCCAACCACGGCCTCGATCAGGCGCATTTCCGCGCGCAGTTCCAGGAACAGCGCCTCCTTCTGATGAAACACTTTCTCCACGTCGATCAACAGGCCGTAGTGGTCCGCCAGGATTTTGGCGACCCGGCGCGTCGGCACGCCGCCCAACGAATAAAACAGGTCCTCATCCAATTCCTGCTTCAACCCCGCCTGCTGCATGGCCCGGTTCCAAGCGCGATAATGCAACGGCATGGTGTCCACCAGCGTGCCGTCGAGATCGAAGATGTAACCGGCAAACTCGCCGGCGGGAATGTCCAGTTGCATGGGAAACCGCCCACGGTGCGGTTCGCCAGCCGGTTGGCAACCGGTTTCACCGGCCGGATGGGAAACAGATTTTTCAACAGCAGCTTTTGGCGCCCGGCCCCGCCGTCGTCGTCTGCGCCGGCTCCGACCGACAACCCAGCAGCCGGCGCCGCTCAAAGCCGATGACCTGCCCGAGCCGGTCAAATTCGAACCGGCAGCAATCCTGCAGTTTCTTCTTGAGCATGGCCCGACCGCGACGCACGCGCGACTTCACCGCGGAGAGAGTCAGATTCAACCGCAGCGCGATGCGCGCCAGCGGCAAACCCTGCAGCTCCGCCAGTCTCACCGGCTCCCGGTAGACTTCGGGCAGTTCTTCCAAAAAACGCTGCATGGAGGCCACGACGCTGGCGCGTAATGCCGCCACCTCGTCCGGGGTTTCACCCGCGAGCGTCACCGCCAGTTCCTCCTGCGGCCGTTGCCGGCGGTAGTGGTCGATGATCGTGCCGCGTGCAATCTGGTAGAGCCAGGCCTCAAGCTTGGTGTCGTCGCGCAGCGTTGCGCGCGAACGGTAGACCTTGAGCAGCGTTTCCTGCGCGAGATCGTCGGCGATGGTGTCATTGCGCACCCGCCGGCGGATAAAGGTCCGCAACCGCGGGGCAAATTCCAGCACCCCGGTGTCGAAGGCCCGCCCCGTCCCGCCCGGCGCCGGGAGGGCGGAGCGCGGGGGACGGACGGTCATGGCGGATGCGGCGGGCACGGCTCAGGGTTTCCAAGCGGTGATGATGGCGGAAACCAGGTAGTCCGCAACCCTCGGATCGTTGCCCCACTGGGCGATGAATTTTTTCGACGCGCCCTTCAAATCGATGTCCACCCGCGTGAAGCCGGCCGCGGCGAGCATGGCCTTCACCTCATCGACCAACGAGGCGCCGCCGATGCACGCCCCGATGAGGGGGAGCTGCTCGCGCACGTCGGCGGGCAGCGGTTTGGTCGCGACCACGTCGGAGATCGCCAGCCGCCCACCGGACCTCAGCACGCGGAACGCCTCGGCGAACACCCGCGGCTTCTCCGGCGAGAGATTGATGACGCAGTTGGAGATGATGAGGTCGACGCTCGCATCCGCCACCGGCAGCGCTTCGATTTCGCCGAGCCGGAACTCGACGTTGGTGAAGCTGGACTTGGCGGTATTGTGTCGCGCCTTGGCCACCATCGCCGCGGTCATGTCGACGCCGATGACGTGCCCGGTGCCACCGAGCTGGCGGGCGGCCAGAAAGACGTCGAAGCCGGCGCCACTGCCGAGATCGAGGACGGTTTCACCCGGCTTGATACTGGCGATGGCCAGCGGATTGCCGCAGCCGAGCCCGAGATCCGCGCCCGCGGGCGCGCTAGCGACGTCGGCGGCCGTGTAGCCGAGCTGCTCGCTGTAGGTTTCGGATTGGCCGCCACAACAGCCGGTGGCCTGGCAGCCACAGCCCTGTGGCTCGTCCTGTTCCGCGATCGCGCCGTAGCGTTCGCGGACATAGTCTCTTACGGTTTCAGTGGTATTTGGATTGCTCATGGATGATTGGGTTCATCCAAGGCAGACGCGGGACCCCGCAGAAGGACGCAGACTTTTTATCGCGGGCCGGTCCCGAGTTCGCCGGCCACTCTCTTGCGCGCTCAGCGCCGCGCGCCGCCGCGCGTGAGCCGGCTTTTCGGCCGCTCGGGCGCCACCTGCGGCATGCCGCCGCCGTCGAAGATGCCCGAGTAGGTGTAGTTGAAGCCCTCGACTTTTTTCCATTCGATGCTCTGGCCGATGAAACGCTCGATGCTCCGCGCGTCGCGCCACGTCTCCTCGGTCACCAGCGTGAAGGCGTCGCCCGTTTTCTGCGCCCGGCCCGTGCGGCCGATGCGGTGGACGTAGTCCTCGGGATTCTCCGGGACATCGAAATTGATCACGTGCGACACGTCGGCGATGTCGAGCCCGCGCGCCACCAGGTCGGTCGCGACCAGCACCTCGTATTTGCCCGACTTGAAACCCTTGAGGGCGTCGGTGCGT
Organism: Verrucomicrobiota bacterium; assembly: GCA_043783345.1. GTDB lineage: Bacteria > Verrucomicrobiota > Verrucomicrobiia > Opitutales > Opitutaceae > Lacunisphaera. Next base: position 4,936 of record JAYVZM010000214.1, on the reverse strand, counting down.
TCCTGCTGGCTGCGGTCGGCGTGCATCACCGCGCAGGTGTGGCCCTCCTGCTTCAGGCGGCTGGCGACGTAGTCCGCGCCGCTCTTGGTGCGCGAGAAGATGATGACGCTATGGTATTTCGTCTCCTCGAGCAGGTGGGCGAGCAGGTCGAATTTCTGCGCCTGCACGACCGGATAGAAGGCGTGCGTGATGGTGTCCGCCGCCGAGTGCTCGCGGCTGACGGAAATCTTGAACGGGTCGCGCAGCGCCCAGGCGGCGAGCTGCTCGATCTCCGGGGGCAGCGTGGCGGTGAAGAAGAGCGTCTGGCGGTTCTTCGGCACCTTCGAAACAATGCGCTTCACATCGGGCAGGAAACCCATGTCGAGCATCCGGTCCACCTCGTCGAGCACCAGGATGTCGATGTGGTCGAGCCGCACCTCGCCCTGCTCCATGAAGTCGAGCAACCGGCCGGGCGTGGCGGCGAGCACATCCATGCCGTGCGCGAGATCCTCGCGCTGCTTGCCGTAACCGACGCCGCCGTAGACCACGGTCACGCGGAGATCGGTGTATTTGGCGAAGCCCTTGAAGGCCTCCTCCACCTGCACGGCGAGTTCACGCGTGGGTTCGAGGATCAGCACCCTCATCGCGCCATGCTGGCCGAGTTTCTGCAAAATGGGCAGGGCGAACGCCGCCGTCTTCCCCGTGCCCGTCTGGGCGGAGCCGATGACGTCCTTGCCGGCGAGCACTTGCGGAATGGCCTGGATCTGGATCGGCGTAGGGATTTCGTAGCCCATCTGCTGCACGGCGTAGGCGAGGCGGTCGTTCAAACCCAGCGCCGTGAACACGGTGTCGAGCTTCGGCACCTCGGGCAGCGGCTTGGGCGGATGGGCCACCCGGGGCGCGTGGGGCGCCGGTGCGGCCGGGCGGTGGGCGTGGGCGGGCGCGGTCTTTGGATGGACGGACCCCGGATGCCGCCCGGATGCCGCGGGCTTGAGGGCGTGCCCCCCGCGTCTTTCGTGACGGTGCTCTCCGCTCTTGGGTGCAGGCCTGCCGGGTTTGTGAGCCGGTTTGGTCTCGGGGTGTTTCTCGTCCTTGGTGAAGGACTGCCGGATTTTTGAAATGAGCTTACGGAGCATGGAAAATTGCGTCTAGGTATCAGGCCCACTCGCCGGCATTGCAATCCCGCATCTCACGAAACCCGGCCGCACACTCAGATCCCGGCCTTGATCTTGTCGAGAACCGCGAGGGAGAGCGCCTCGTCGCCGAACAAACCGACCCGAATCTTGATGTTGGTCAGCTTCTTGCCGGAATTGGCAATGGTGATCTCGACCTTCTTGTCGAGCGCCGTGCGGGCCACCAGCACCGCCTTGAGCGCGTCCTTGTTGTCGCTGACCTTGGCGAATTCGAGCTCACCGATCGCCCGGCGGGCCGACTCGACCACCCGGCTGTAGTCATGGCTGAGAGTGGCATCCAAATCTCCGCGAGCGTAAGCCACCACCCCAGCGCCGGCGCCCGCCGCCGCCGCGATGCAGCCGGACAGGCCGGCCAGGGAAATTCCCAGCAGCGCCGCCACGAACAGCCGGCGCAGGGACAGGGAGGAATGACGAAGACTTGTTTTCATGATGAAGGATGGATTGCCGGATCAGACAGCAACCGAACCGGCTTGCTCCCGCAATGCGTAAACACCGCCATCCCGTTTTTGCGCGCCATTGCCTCCCCAGCGCGAACGATGCGCTCGCCTCCCCTCGACCGGACGCTATTTGATCCGGCCATGCCCTGCACCATTCGCCTCGCCACGGCCGCCGATGTGCCGCTCATCCTCTCCTTCATTCGCGACCTCGCCATCTACGAAAAGCTGCTGTCCGACGTCGTCGCCACCGAAGAGGCGCTGCAATGCACCCTCTTCAGCGATCCGCCCGCCGCGCACGTCGTCATCGCCGAGGTCGGCTGCCGGCCGGCCGGCTTCGCGCTCTATTTTTTCAACTACTCCACCTTCCTCGCCCGCCCCGGCCTCTATCTCGAGGACCTGTTCGTGAAGCCCGAGTTTCGCGGCGCCGGCACGGGCAAGGCTCTGCTGCTCCATCTCGCGAAAATCGCCAACGCCCGCGGCTGCGGCCGCATGGAATGGGCCGTGCTCGACTGGAACGAGCCCGCCAAGGGATTCTACAAAAAACTCGGCGCGGTCCCGCTCGACGACTGGCGCGTCATGCGCCTGACGGGCGCCGCGCTGGCGCAATATGCCTGAGCCAAAACCATCCCGGAGAAATTGACCACGGATTGCACCGATCAGCACGGATAAATTCCCGTGACCTGTCATTCTGAGTGAAGCTAAGAATCCAGTGGCACAGCTGAGACGAACGCCATTCTGGATCCTTCGTTTCGCTCAGGATGACAGGCTGGGGTGGTATTTTCTCCATCCGTGTTCATCCGTGAAATCCGTGGTTAAACTGGATTGTCACACTGTATCAGTCCCCATGCGCGCGACTGCTCCTACGCAACATCCGCTCACTCCCCTACACTCTCCGCCATGAAACTTTCCCTGTATTGGATCGACGCCTTCACCGACCAACCCTTTCACGGCAATCCCGCCGCCGTGGTGCCGCTGGAAAAATGGCTGCCGGACCAGGTCATGCAGCGCGTCGCCTTCGAGAACGGCCTCGCCGAGACCGCCTTCTTCGTGCCCGCCACGCCCAATCGTTTTCACCTCCGTTGGTTCACCCCCGGCGCCGAGGTCGATCTCTGCGGCCATGCCACCCTGGCGGCCGCCTTCACACTTTTCACGCAATTGGGTTTCACGGGCGGCAGCATCGTCTTCGATTCGCGCTCGGGGCCCCTCACGGTCACCCGCCCGCAGGACGGGAAACTTGAGCTCGATTTTCCCGCCCGCCCCGCCGTGCCGGTCGCCCCCCCGGCGGCCCTGCTTCAGGGCCTCGGCGCCACGCCGGCCTTCTACGCCCAAGCCCAGGCCAATCTGGCGGTCTTCAATACCGCCGCCGAGATTCTGGCGTTGCAACCCGACTTCGCCGCTCTCGCCACCCTTGAGCAATACGGCACGATCGTCACCGCGCCGGGCGCCGGCTGTGATTTTGTCTCCCGCTTCTTCGCCCCGCGCGTGGGCGTGCCCGAGGATCCCGCCACCGGCTCCTCCCACTGCACCCTCGTGCCCTACTGGGCCGGACGCCTGGGCAAAACCAAGCTCCACGCCCGCCAGGTCTCCGCCCGCGGCGGCGAATTCTTCTGCGAACTGCGCGGCGACCGCGTCGGCATCGCCGGCCACGCCGTGCTCTACCTGCGCGGCGAGATCGAGATCTGATCACTGACCGTGTTAAGAGGGCGTCTAAAAAGGTCGGCGGATCGCCAAGGCCGAGGAGATCCGATCGAAAGCAGGGATGGAAACACCGGGGCAAGACCAGCTAACCGGCCCATTGTTTTTGGAAGCCTTCATTTTATACTGCCGGCCCAAGCATTTGTAAACTGTAACTGAGACAGTGCCAGCGCTTGCCAACTGTGTTGGTGGCAATTTATCCTGACTGCTGCTGCCCCATCCTCCCCTTTTCCCCTACCTTCCGGCCCACTTTTCCACGCCATGATCTCGACCCTGCCCATCCCGCCTGCCGCCAAGCCCGCCCTCGCCGTGCTGTCGCAGCCGCTCTATGCCGAGCTGGCCAACTCCCTCCAGTCGCTCATCGAGCAGGGCACGCTGCGTCCGGGCCACCGCGTGCCGTCCGTGCGCCGGATGTCGCTCCAACGCGACGTCAGCATCGCGACCGTGCTGCAGGCCTACACCGTGCTCGAGAACCGCGGCTACCTCGAGGCGCGACCGCAATCCGGCTACTACGTCCGCCCGCGCCCGCCCTTCCTCAGCCCCGAGCCGCGGATGGCCAAGCCCATGGCCAAGCCGTCCTATGTCGGCGTCAAGGACCTCACCACCGAGATCATGGAGCGCTCGGCCAGCTCCGACTTCATGCCCTTCGGCGCGGCCTGCCCGCACCACAGCCTCTTCCCGAACAAGAAGCTCGCGCGGCTGCTCGGCTCGGTCGCCCGCCGCGACCCGTCGCTCATCAGCCGCCACACCATGAACTGGGGCTATGAGCCGCTCACCCGCGAAATCTCCCGCCGCTACCTCCAGGGCGGCGTGCCGCTCGCGCACGACGAGCTCGTCGTGACCGTCGGCTGCACCGAGGCGCTCAACCTCTGCCTGCGCGCCGTCACCAAGCCCGGCGACACCGTCGCGATCGAGACGCCCGCCTACTTCGGGTTCCTCGAGATGATCCAGAGCCTCAACCTCCGCGCCCTCGAAATCCCGACCTCGTCCCGCGAGGGCATCTGCCTCGACGCCCTCCGCGACGCCATCGCGCAGAACGACGTCAAGGCCGTGCTCGTGATGCCGAATTTCCACAACCCGCTCGGCAGCCTCATGCCCGACGAGAAGAAGAAGCGGCTCTACGACCTGCTGTGCGAATACGACCTGCCCGCGATCGAGGACGACATCTACGCCGACACGCATTTCGGCGAGGTGCGCCCCAAGCCCCTCAAGGCCTGGGACCGCGACGGCCGCGTCATGCTCTGCTCCTCCTTCGGCAAGTCGCTCGCCCCGAGCTTCCGCGTCGGCTGGACCGCGCCCGGCCGCTACCTTGAGCGGGTGCGCCGGCTCAAGTTCACCAACACCATGGGCACGCCCCCCATCCTGCAGAAAACCCTCGCGGAATTCCTGCGCGACGGCGGCTACGACCACCACCTGCGCTCCCTGCGCCGGGCCTACCACCAGCAGTTGTCCCTGTTCGCCCAGACCATGCAGCGGTGTTTTCCCGACGGCACGCGCTACAGCCGGCCGCAGGGCGGCAACGTCATCTGGGTCGAACTTCCGGCCAAGGTCGACACCCTCAAGGTTTACCACGACGCCCTCAAAGTGCGCATCAATACCGCCCCCGGCGCGCTCTTCTCGGTGAAAGACCGC
>JAYVZM010000213.1:0-4810 GCA_043783345.1 Verrucomicrobiota bacterium | reverse complement strand
GAGGCCGGGCACGGCCAGCAGGGCGAGCACAGGAAGCAGGGGGAGTCGGGAAAGGATTTTCATAGGGAAATGGCTGGTTGGGGACGGGTCAGTATTTGTGGGCCGCGTGGGCGCCGAGGCCGAATTCGAGTTGCATCCAGATGGAGTTGGCCGTGCCGAAGGACTCGCCGTGGTCCAGGTTGTATTGCAGCCGGATCTTCGAGAATTCGCTCAGCAGGAAGGTCAGCTCCGGGGCAAACCGGGTGCGCTCGCCGCGAAACGGATCGCTGGCATCGAAGGCGCCGGCGTTGCCGTTGACGTAGTCCACCCGGAGGCCGGCGTTCCATCGCGGCATGAAGCCGTAGAGCAGCTGGGTGTAGAAGCCATAGTCGCGCAAAGTCTCCGCGGGAAGCGCAGCGAGCGGGTCGGCGGCGGCGCCGAAGCGCCGATATAGCGCCTCGGTCTGCCAGGTGAGATACGGAAAGCCCTGGGCGGCGTTGGCCGGTTTCCACTTCCAGAACAAATCCACTCCATAGACTTCGCTGCGGCTGTGCGGACCGGTGTCGTTCGGACCGAAGGCGCCCGAGAGGCCGGCCAGCAGGGTCTGCGTATCGCTGAGTTCAAACGAGGTGGCGAGGCGCGGCACAAAAAGCAGATCCTGCGCGCCGCGCAGGCTGCGGTCGACGGTGGTCCGACCGGCGAAGCGGTTTATGCCGGCCGAATCGGGTTCACCGGGATTGCGAAAGCTGAAAGCCGTGCCCCCCTGCCCGTCAAAGACACCCAGCGACAACTCGGTATAGAACGGTGTTGGTGCGAGCCAGGAGAGCTGCGCGCCGATGTTGCGCAAACCATCCGGCCCGAAGACCCGGTTCAGGATGAGCGGCTGGTCCACAAAGCTCCAGGAGTGCGGATGCTGCGGATTCTGCCGGCCGAAGCTGGCAAAATACTGTCCGGCCTTCAGCTGGAGATTGGCGGGGAGCGAGGTCGACTGCACGTAGGTCTCCTCGAGTTCAATCTCCGTTTCGTTGTTCTTGTCCAGCTTCAGGACAATGTTGGCGAAACCCTTGAAGTAAGGATCGACCGCCCCATCGATCGCAATCTCGGCATTCGGCAGGGTAAAGCCTCGCTTGATGGGATCGTGGTCGCCGAGCTGCAGTTGCGCGGACGGATCCGCGACGCTGGACCAACCGGCGGCGATCAGCGCGCCATAGCTGATGTTCATGTAGGCTCCCCCCGCATGCGCCGGGGCGCCGGCCATTGCAGGCGGAGCCACGGGGGCGGCCGTCGGACTGGCCGCGGGCGGGTTGGTCAGCTCAGCCAGTTTCCTGGTGAGGGTGTCGATCTGCTGTTCCTGCTGGCGGCGGGTTTTGTCGAACTCGTCGCGCAGCTGCTGCAGTTGCTGTTTTAATTGCCGCACTTCGTCCTCCGCCGGCCGCGCCGGGACGGCGAAGCTGAGCGCGGAAACGCAGGCGATGATGGTGGTAAATTTCATGGGGATTCAGGGACATGGCGATGACGGGACCGGGCACGAGACTCCTTGCTCGAAGCGTGCAACGGGGTGAAAAACACCCTTCGCCGCACCGTAGCTGGCAGGCCTGTCCGCCGTGATCCGGCACGACAGGCAAACAGGCAGATTCAGTCCACCGGGGGCCCGCGCTCCGGCTGAAGCAGGTAGCGGGGCGAATCCAACAAAACCTCTCGCGGCGCGATCCCGGGCAGCTCGCGCCATTCCCCCGGCGCCGGTGGAAGAGCGACCAGGGACGGTGTCACCGAGACGCCGTTGGCAAACAGGGCGACAGCACAGCCATCATCCAGGGAGGAATGGTTGCCGGCGTGCAGCTGGTCGTGGAGTGCGGGGCTGGCGGCAAACAGACCGAGAGCGAAGACTAGCACGGCGCAGCCCGCCGCCAGCAGCCGGCGAAGCAGATCCCTCGATGAATGTTGACCCGGGCGATGCATGCTCCGCCCTACGATTTCCAAAACCGGCCGGTCGTCAAGTAGCGGCTGCCAGTCATATGGCCGAAGACCCTTTCGCCAGCCTGCCGCGGTAGTCGCCGCCCTGCTCCCATTTGCCCTGGACGAGGGTCACCGCCACGGACGCATCACGCAGCAGGGTCAGGGCCTCGGCGTTGTTGGGCTGCAGCCGCAGCAGCTCCTCCGTGGCCTTGACCGCCTCGGCGGCGCGGCCGGCCGCCAGGAGCGCCTGACCCAACGCGAGCAGCAGCTCCGGCCGGTCGGGCTCGTTCTCGCGCGCCGCCTCGAAGGCAAAGACCGCCGTCTCGGTCCAGCCGAGTGCCGTTGCCGCCTGGCCCAGGAGCAGCAGGGCCGCGCAGTTGTTGGCGTCGCGGAACAGGGCCTTGTCCGCATTTGCCACGGCTCTCGCCGGCCGCTCCTTCAAAATCAGGGTGCCCGCCAGCACAAACGGCGAACTGGACACGCTCGTCACCAGCCGGCCGAGCAGTCCGCGCCGGTCCGCCACTCGCTTGAGCTGCGCCGCGCGCAGGAGTTTCCGCACCGGCAGACACGCCGGCTGCTCGGCCAAAACCGCGGCGGCGGTCTCGATCGCGTGATCATGGCGGCCGTGGTCGAAGGCGGCGCGCGCACTTTCCACCTGCTTCTGCAGGCGCGGCTCCAGCGAGGCAACGATCACTTCGGGCATGGCGACGGGTTTCGAGAATTGACCGATGGATCAAAGGACTTCGAGGTCGGCGCGTGTTGCGGCCACCAGTTTGTCCATGGCCGCCTGCACGACAGCGACGGTCGGACCTTCGACCAGCAGCCGCAGTTTTGCCTCGGTGCCGGAATAGCGCACGAGCACGCGGCCCTTTGCCCCCAGCTCCGTTTCAACGGCCCGAATCGTCACCGGCAGAGTGCGCAGCGATTCCAGCGGTTTCTTCTCCTTCACCGGGAGGGCCGTGGAAATCTGCGGAAACTTCGCCAGCACCCGGCGCAGTTCGGAAAGCGGCTTCCCGGTGGCGAACATGACCTGGATCACCTTGAGCGCCGCCACGAGTCCGTCTCCAGTCGGGGAAATCTCCGCGCAAATGACGTGGCCGGAGGATTCGCCGCCGAGCGTCGCGCCTTCCGCGAGCATTTTTTCGATGACGTAGCGGTCGCCCACGGCGGTGCGACAGACCCGTCCCCCGGCGGCGGCCACCGCCGCGTCCACGCCGAGATTGCTTTGCACGGTCACCACGAGGGTGCGGTTGGCCAGCGTCCCCTGCTGCAGGGCGTGCCGGGCGAGAATCGTCAGGATCTCGTCGCCGTCGAGCGCCACGCCGCGCTCGTCGCACAGGATGCAGCGGTCGGCGTCGCCATCGTGCGCGATGCCCAGCCGCGCCCCCTGAGCCTTGACCGTCGCGCACATCTTTTCGGCATGTTCGCTGCCCACGGCGGCATTGATGTTCAGACCGTCGGGCGCATTGCCCAGCAGGGTCAGCGAGGCGCCCAGGCGCTCCAGCACGGTGCGGCTGCTGACACACGCGGCGCCGTGGGCGGTATCGAGGACAATTTTCCAACCGGCGAGGCTGCCCGACGGCAGCAGGGCCGTGGTCAATTCGAGATAGCGGGCCAGGGAATCGTGGTAGGGCGCGATCGCCAGACCGTTGCCCGTGGGCCGAAGGTCCGCCCCCTCGGCCGCGGGCATGAGCTGCTCGATGCGCAGCTCATCCTCGTCGGTCAGCTTGATGCCGGGCGGACCGAAGAATTTGATGCCGTTGTCGCCGGCCGGATTGTGCGAGGCGGTGATGACGACGCCCAGCGCGGCGCCCTCGCTGCGCGTCAGCAGACTGACCACCGGCGTCGGCACGATGCCCAGGCTGACCGGTTGCAGACCCTCGGATTCAAGGCCTGCGGCCAGGGCGTGCTCCAAGGCGGGACCGGAGGCGCGGGTATCGCGGCCGATGAAAACCTCCTCGGACCGGAAATTCGGCTGGGCCCGGGCAAAGCGGGCCGCCGCCGCGCCCAGCCGCCAGACGAACGCCTCGTTCATGACCGGGCCGCCGTAGGGGCCGCGCACGCCGTCGGTGCCGAAGTATTGGCGCGTCATGAGCGGAAGAATTCCTTGGTTGCGGCGATTTTTTGCGCCACCGCCCCGCCGATCAGCAGCTCGCGGGCCGGGGCGATGCCATCGCGGATCGCGGCCGTGCGGCCGACCACATGCAGGCCCACGGCGGCATTGAGCACAATGGTGTCGACCAAGCCGGCCGGGCCGCGACCGGCCAGCAGGGCTTCGACAATGGCCAGGTTGGCCGTGACATCGCCGCCCTGTATTTCTGCAAACGGTCGGTGGGGCAGGCCGAAGTCCTCCGCCCGCCAAGTCGCCGCCAGCTCGCGCAACCGGCCGACCCCCCGGACGTGATTGCCGGTGGCGGTGGTGAGTTCGTCGATGCCACTCTCGGGATTAATCACCCCATGACCGACCACGCCGGCGACCTGCCCCAGTTCCTCGAGGGTGCGGGCGAGCTTGTCCACCAGTGGCAGCGAGTAGACGCCGAGGAGAATGTGGGCGGGCTTCCCGGGATTGATGAGCGGACCGAGAATGTTGAAGATGGAGCGCCGTCCCTGCGCCGCGAGCGCCTTGCGCACCGGGGCGATGTGCTTGAACGCCGGGTGGTAGTGGGGCGCGAAAAAGAAGGCGTAGTTGAGTTCGTCGAGGGCGCAGCGGATTTTTTCCGGCGGCGCCGCGAGGTCCACCCCGAGGGCGGACAGCAGGTCGGCGCTGCCGCACTTGGACGTGATGCCGCGATTGCCGTGCTTCATCACGGGCACCCCGGCGCTGGCCAGCACCAGCACCACCAAGCTCGAGATATTGAACCCCCCCGCGTGGTCG
>JAYVZM010000212.1:0-4811 GCA_043783345.1 Verrucomicrobiota bacterium | reverse complement strand
TTTGATGACGAGCTTCTCGTAGTAACGTTCCTTGACCACGGAGAAGATGACGATGCCCACCACGATCATCACGGCGCCAAGGATCATCATGTAAACCTGCGCCCCGAGCAGGACGTTGGGTTCCAGGCCGCCTTTCGCGCCTGTTTCCCAGCCAAACGGCGTGCGGGCCAGCAACGCCAGGCGATGAAAGTCAAAAGTCACAACGGCGGTGAATACTTTCCGGAACCAGTGGGCGGAGTTGGACAGCATCAGCAAAAGACGGTCGAAGGCGTTGCTTTTGTCCGCTCCGATCCACACCGTCGCGGTGCAGAACGCCGCCGCGGCAAACGTGCCGACCTCCGCGACCTTCTGGATCATGTTTCTGATCGAGAAAACCGATGTGCGCTCGTTGTAGTCCGGCGTCAGTTCGTTACCCAGGCTGTTCCAGGCGATGCTGAACGAGGCGACGACGCAGATATAAAACGCCGACGAGAACGCCATATACCAGAAGTAGGCCTTCTCGCTCCAGCCGGGCTGCACGAACACCAGCGCCGGCAGCAGCAGGCCCGCCAGAATCGACCCGACGAGGATGAAAGGCCGCCGCCGGCCGAAGCGCGACCGCGTGTTGTCCGACCACCAGCCAAACAACGGATCCGCAAACACGTCGGCCAGCCGGTTGCACATCAGCGCCACGCTCACGAGCGTCGGCGAGACGTGAAGGAAGATGTTGTAGACCGGCCAGACGAGCGACGGATACAGCCAGCTGCCCCACATTTCGTTGGTGGTGCCGAGGCCGTAGGCGATTTTTTGCGCCAGAGGCACGCGATCCTGGATGGCGGTTGCGTCGGGGTTGATGGCGGCGGCTGAGGCGGTGGGGGATGTTTTCACGGGGCAGGGGGTGAAACAGTGTCAGAGGTAGCGGGGGGGGTAATAGGTGTCGACCAGGGAGTGAAACACGAGCGCGTGGCGGAGTTTTCCCAAGGCCTGCGCGCAGCGGCGGGGACGTTGAAGCTAGCGCGATACTCCCGGTCCGATTCCTCGGTCCATTGCAGCTCCAGCTCGTTGGGGCCCCAGAACGGATCGGGGATCAGTCCGTGCCGGCGCAAGTCGGTGTGCACGCAGCCCGGCACCACCGCGGCGGGCCAGGCGGTTTCCTTCGTGGCGTCGCGGAATTGCCACGACGCGGAGGCAAGGGGAAGCGAACGCATGCAGCGGGCCCGGGCGGGGCGGGCTTACTTTTTGAGCGGGTTGTCCTTCACGAAGCGGACGATCTCCTCGGCGTTGCCGAAGCAGACGGCGGAGACGGTGTCGGCCGCGCCGTAGTAGATCGCCAGCCGGCCGGTCGCGCTGTCGCAAAGGCAGCCGACGGGGAAGCACACGCCGGGCACGAAGCCGCTCAGCTCGTAGGGTGCCTCGGGGCAGAGCAGCGCCTGTTTCGCCGAGGCGACGACCTTCCACGGCTGATCGAGGTCGAGCACCATTGCGCTGATCGAATAGACGAAGCCGTTGCAGGTGCCGGTGACCGCGTGATAGATGAGCAACCAGCCCTCGCTGGTCTCGATGGGCGAGGGGCCGGCGCCGATCTTGGTGCCTTGGAACCAGGGCCAGCCGCGGCCCATGACGTGGCGGTGCCTGCCCCAGTGGACCAGGTCGGGGCTCTCGCTGGTGAAGATGTCGCCGAAGGGCGTGTGGCCGGTGTCGGAGGGCCGGCTCAGCATGAGATACTTGCCGTTGACCTTGCGGGGAAAGAGCACGCCGTTGCGGTTGTAGGGCAGGAAGGCGTTTTCGATCTGTTCGAAATTAACGAAGTCGGTGGTCTTCGCGACGCCGATGGTCGGCCCGTGGTAGCCGTTGCACCAGGTGATGTAGTGCACGCCGTCGACCAGCGTGACGCGCGGGTCGTAGGCATATTCGTGGCGGATCACATCGGGGTCGCCCTGGAAGTCGATCGGCTTGGGCTCGAAGGTGAACTTGTAGCCGTCCGGGCTGCGGCCGACGTGGAGGTGCGGCACGCGATCCATGCCCTCGGTGCGGAACACGCCGATGAAGCCGCCCTGCCAGGGCACGACCGCGCTGTTGTAGATGCCGGTGACGTGCGGGAGCGGACGGCGGCCGATGACGGGATTGGCGTCGTAGCGCCAAAGCAGGTCCGAGTTGCCGGCCGGCCGGGCTTGCCACGGGATGTTGGGGAGGGCGGGACCGACGATCTTGAGCTTCATGAGGAAGGGGCGCGGAAAGATTTTTTCGGGACTATTTTTTCACCGGCGTGAGCCGGAAAAGCAGGACATCGTGGGAATCGACGCGCGAGGTGTAGGGCTTGGCGTTGTCGCCGGCGTCCTTTTTCGCCCAGAGATCGCGCACGGTGAATTCACCCTGAATGGTCCAGAGCCGGTCCCAATGCACGGTGAGGTCCGCCGCGGCCATGCTGGTGTTGAGCGCGCAGACCGCCCATTCGCCGTGACTGAGCTCCTTGACCCAGATCTCGATGTTGTTGCTCGGCTCGGCGAGCGCGCGGAAGCCCTGCTTGCCGAGCGCATCCTGATCGATGGCGAGCACGTCCTTGTCGGTCATCATGGCCTGATACTCGGGCTTCATGTGCCGCACGTCGTTGCCGGCGATCAGCGGCGCGGCGATCATGCACCAGAGGCTGAAGTGCGCGCGGGATTCGGCAAAGCTCAGGCCCTCGTTGCCGACCTCGAGCATGTCGGGATCGTTCCAGTGCCCGGGGCCGGCATACTTGCCGATGCCGTCGGGTCCATTGCTTTCAACGAGCGAGTATTGCAGGTCGAGAATGCGCTTCCAGCCCGTCTCCCAGCCCTTGCGGCCGTCGTAGGAATCGTAGATGTCGCCCGTCGTGCGCCACATGTGCCCGATGTCGCCGGCCCATTCCCACGGTTTGTTCTGGCCCCATTCGCAGAGGCTGAACAGGACCGGCCGGCCGGCGGTGTGCAGCGCGTCGCGCATGGTCTTGTAGGTCTCGCGGGCGTCGGCGGTGCCATGCTCGCACCAGTCGTATTTCAGGAAGTCGATGCCCCAGGCCGCGTAGTTGCGCGCGTCCTGGTATTCATGGCCGCGGCCGCCGGGGAAGCCGGCGCAGGTCTTGGTGCCCGCGCAGCTGTGGATGCCGAACTTGAAGCCCTTCGCGTGGAGGTAGTCGCCGACCGCCTTCAGGCCGTGGGGAAATTTTTCCGGATCGGGGACGAGATTGCCCTGGGCGTCGCGCTCCCGGCTCTCCCAGCAGTCATCGATGACGATGTAGACGTAACCGGCGTCGCGCATGCCATTCGCGATCATGGCATCGGCCGTCTCCTTGATCAGGGTCTCGTTGATGTTTGAGGCAAAGGTGTTCCAGCTGTTCCAGCCCATCGGGGGCGTGAGGGCGAGTCCGGGAAACTTCTGGGCGCAGGCGGTGGCGGTCAGAACCACGAAGACAGCGAGCAGTTTTTTCATGGGAGCGGGGGATTAAAGATTGGCGCCATTGGTGCGGATGACCTCGCGATACCAGTGGGCGGAGTCCTTCGGGGTGCGTTTTTGCGTCTGGTAGTCGACATGCACGAGGCCGAAGCGGTCCTTGTAGCCCTCGACCCACTCGAAGTTGTCGAGGATGGACCAGTAGAAATAGCCGGCGACGGGCACGCCTTCCTTGACGGCGCGGTGAACGCCACCGAGATAGCGCGCGAGGAAATCGATGCGCTGCGGGTCATGGACCCGGCCGTCGAGGTGGACGAAGTCGGTGTTGCAAAAGCCGTTTTCCGAAAACACGAGCGGCAGATGGTAACGTTCGGTCTGAAACCGGGCCGCCCAGTAGAGCGCCGTCGGCGCGATTTCGAGCCACGGGAGGGTGCCGCGGGGATTGCCGATGCCCCAGCCGCCGGGGAGTCTCTCGGCCTGGCCCTGCGTATTGGCGCGCACCTGCCAGCCGCTGTAGCAGTTGTAGGCGATGAAGTCGGTTTTCTGGGCAATCAACTTCATGTCCGCGGCGGTGACCCGCGGCATGTCGGCCCCAAAGGCTTTCACCCCGTCGGCGGGATAGCGGCCGAACATGATGGGATCGGCCCACCACGAAAGATTCCACATGTCGCGGTTGGTGCTGGCGAAATAGTCCCGGCGCGCGGCCTCGAGATCGCGTTTGCCCTCGGTGACAGGGATGCGCGGGTGGCTCACATTGACGAGGGCGACCTGCACCTTGCCCTTGCAGCCCGCCCGCAAAGCCTGCACCCCGCGGCCGTGCGCCATGAGCAGGTGGTGCGCTCCGAGCAGGCAGTCGGCGAAGGGCAGTTGCAGGCCCGGGGCAAACCGGCCGTCCTGATAACCGAAACCGATGATCACCGGGGGTTCGTTGAACGTCATCCAGTGCTTCACCCGATCGCCGAGGCGGCCGGCCACGATGGCCGTGTAGTCGCCGAACCATTCGACCAGGTCGCGATTCAGGAATCCGCCGCGCTGCTGGAGCGCCTGCGGCAGGTCCCAGTGGAACAGCGTGACCCACGGGGTGATGCCGGCCTCCAGCAAGGCGTCGATCAGGCGGTCGTAGAACGCCAGGCCCTTGGCGTTGGGCTTGCCCGTGCCCGTCGGCTGAATCCGCGGCCACGCGATGGAGAGCCGGTAGGCCTGCAATCCGAGTTGGCGCATGAGCGTCACGTCCTCCCGCCAGCGATGATAATGGTCGCAGGCGATGTCGCCGTTGTGGTTCTCGAAAATCTTCCCCTTCTGCTGACTGAACACGTCCCAGATCGACGGTCCGCGCCCGTCTGCATTCCACGCTCCTTCGATTTGGTAGGCCGCGGCCGCGGCGCCCCAGACAAAGTTCTTCGGGAATGACATAGGGGTGG
>JAYVZM010000211.1:0-11868 GCA_043783345.1 Verrucomicrobiota bacterium | reverse complement strand
TGCCTTGGCATGGAGCAATGTAGCGGCCGCTCGGGAGACAAAGGTGCGAGCGAAAATCGCGACATGCTAGAACGTCATCTCGGGCATCAGGCGACGCTGATTGCGCAGCAGCGTAGCAGAGAACTTCTCAATGAGATCGAGTCAAAGAAGTCACGCGCAACAGGGAACACACCGACAACCAACAACAGTGTGCCCAAATCGAGTGGCGCCGGAGCCATTGTTTCGGCGGCAGGCTATGTGTTGACGGCCGCCCATGTCGTTGTTGATGCCAAGAACGTCACGGTTGTCACTGTGCAAGGCACAAGGCATGCGGCGGTAGTGCGTCTCGACAAGTCCAATGATCTGGCCGTTCTCAAAATCGAAGGTGGCACCTATGCAGTTTTGCCAGTCGGCCCATCACGGCACATTCGTCTGGGACAGGGCCGAAGGAAGTTATCGTCATTGTTGCCGGTAGGGGCGAGCCAGAGCCGCATTGGGACAAGGACTGAGTGGGTAGGCGCCGTGCTGGAAAATGGTATCCAAATGGGCGGGCATTTGATTGCGGCTTAGTTCCGACTTGCAACACAGTGTGTTACAAACAAGGGTGCGACCATGCCCGCCTCGACCACCACCAGCATCCGCCTGCCGAAGGAATTGAAGCGGGAGCTTGAGCGCAAGGCGCGCAGCTCCAAGCGGGGCAAGAACTGGGTGATCAAGGAGGCCCTCGAGCTCTACCTGCTGGGCAGCTCGCATGACGCTTTGCGCGCGGAGGCGCGGCGCCAGTCGATTCTGGTGAGCAAGCATGAGACCAAGGATGATGCCGTCTGGACGGAACAGGCGGCGGGAGAAATTGAAGGCTGGCGCGCATGAATCTCCATCGCGGCGACGTGGTGACTTGCGCCCTTGCCGGTGAATTCGGCAAACCGCGGCCCGTGGTCGTGCTGCAATCGGATTTGTTCAACGCGACCCACCCGAGTGTGACGGTGTGCCCGATAACGAGTCATCTGCAGGAAGCACCTCTCTTTCGGGTGCCGCTGGTCAAGGGACCCATCAGTGGGCTGAAGCTCGAATCACAAGCCATGGTGGACAAACTGAGCACTGTCCGCAGGGAGCGGATCAAGGCAGTGATTGGCCGCCTTGAGACCGACGATTTGGAGCGGGTGGATGCCGCCGTAATGCGCTGGCTGGGGCTGAAGGCGTGAGGGGGGCAACACACCCCGTCGCTACGCGCCACCCCTCTCCAGAGGGGACCCAGACCTGGGTGAGTCGCGCTACCCCAATGCAGCGATCCTACCGCCGGAAGGGTGCGTTGGTCTTCTTGCGGGCGGAGGGGCTGTCGCCGTCGGCGTGCATTTCCTTGAGCAGGCCCGTCAGGTAGGGGATGAGCTGCTTCTTGCGCGAGACGACGCCGGGGAGGTCGAAGATCTCGTCCTGCTGGACGTGGGCGTAGGAGATGCGGCGGATGAACTCGGGGTCGCCCTGCACGAGCATGAGCGAGTTCTGGGTGTTGATGTCGGTGACGAGCAGGCAGGCGAAGGCGAGTTTCTCGTCGGCGCGGAGTTCGGCGAGGGCCTTGGTCATGGCCTTGGCGTGCTGCCAGAAGTTGTCGAAGCCGAGCTCCTCGACCTGCGAGACGGAAAAGCGCACGCTGTCCTCCTCGTAGACCTTGAAGTCGGACCGGACCACCTTGTCGGGCGGACTGGCGAGAATGACCGAGCCGGAACTGAAGATGAGGTCGGCGAGTGTGCGCCGCTTGATCTTGGCGTGCAATTCGAGCCAGGTCAGCACCTCGGCGTCCTTGGGCGTGGAGGTGGGGCTTTGCAGCAGAAGCGTGTCGGAGATGAGGCCGGCCATCATGAGGCCGGCGAGATCGGGGGAAGGTTCCAGGCCATGGCGGCGGAACAGGTCGGCCACGATGGTGCTGGTGGAGCCGACCGGCTCGTTGATGAAGAGGATCGGCTGCGGCGTGGCCATCGGCCCGAGGCGGTGGTGGTCGATGATCTCGGTGACGGTGACCTCGTCGGCGCCCGGCACGGCCTGGGTCAGCTCGTTGTGGTCGACGAGGACGAGGCGGGTGGGCACGGGCTTGAGCAGGTCGGTCTTGGTGAGGATGCCCAGCAGCGTGCCGTCCTCGCTGGTGACCATCATGGCGTGCGGGGAGTTCTGCGCGAATTTCCGGCGGATGTCGGCGATCCGGACATCGGGATTGAGGGTGACGAATTTGCGTTCGACGAGCTGTTCGATGGTGGCCGCGGTGCGGACCAGCCAGGCGGTGGTGGCCGTGTCGTGGGGGCTGACGAGGATGCTGACGCCGCGGGCCCGGGCGAGGGCGACGATCGCGGGATCGACCGGCAGGTTGCCGCTGACGATGAGCGCGCGGATGCCGAGCTCGATGGCGCGCTGCTGCACATCGCGCCGGTCGCCGAGGATGATGATGGATTTGGCCGCGGGGATGTTTTCCCTTTCGGAAATCTTCCAGAAGGTGCCGATGTCCATCGCGCCGATGCGGACAAAAAGTTCCTCGAGGCGGTCGCCCTCGGCGAGGTGGAGGACGGAAGCCTTGAGCGACTGGACGATGCGGGCGAGGCTGGTGCGGACCGACCGCATGGCGCGCGGCTCGTCGAGGCGCGGGATGAAGAAGTGGCCGAGTTGGGCGAGGGTGATGGTGCCGATGGCGCGATTGTCGGAGGAGACCACGGGCAGGACGTTGAGGTGATGCTGGTCGATCAGCCGCAGCGTTTCGGCGCAGGTCACACCCAGGCTCACGGCGATCGGGTTGACCGTCATGAGGTCGTGCACGCGCGGCGACACATCGCTGAGATAAAGCGGCAGCGGGGTGTGGAAGCGTTCGAGAATCGCGTCGATGCGGGCGTTGGAGTTGCCGCAGCGGGCGGCGATGAAGCCGGATTCGTCGCGGGCGGACTTGAAGGCGGCATAGGCGATGGCCGAGCAGATGGCGTCCGTGTCGGGATTCTTGTGGCCGATGACGTAGGTGGGCGTGGCGTGGGCCATGGGTGAGGGGCGGGAGAATAGGTGGCCCCGAGCGCGAAGGGGAAGAAAAAAGGCCGGTCCGCCCGCCCCGGGCCTTCACCTGGAGCCACGGCGACCTCGCCGTGGAAAACCGTAGCGGGGTCGCTGCGGCTCCAGCTGTTGCGAAACATCAAAAACTACGGCGCCTGCTCGGCCGGGGTGCCGGTGAGGCTGCCTACACCGGCCGGAGGCGTGGCGTAGACGCGCGGATTGAGGGCGGCGTTGGCGTTGTAGGGCAGGGCTTGGAGAACGGAGACGCCCTTGCGGCCGTTGTTGAGCGTGAGCTGGCTGGCGGCTTCGGTCAGGTTGGGGTAGAACTGGACGTTGCCACCGAGAAAGGCGATGTAGCCGCCGGTATCCTTGTAGGTGCCGTTGTCGGGACTCCACAGGCCGGTGGCGAGCAGTCCGCGGGTGAAGGCGACGGGCGTGGAGGCCGGGTCGCCCATGCGGAGGCCGCCGACAAATTCATAGCTGAGGACGCGGTTGGTCACGAAGGTCGGTTCCAGCACGGTGCGGTTGGCGGGGCTGACGATCGCCAGCGGGGCCGTGCCGTTGTATTGCGGGTCGTTCTTTGCGAAATAGAACGTCGGGTCGGTCAGGATGCCGCGTTGCGCGAGGATGCCGGCCCACAGGAACGGGCCCGTGCCGCCGGTGACCTGGCCTTGCGCCGCGACGGCGGCGGGGTCCGGCAGGCGGTCGTTGTTGTCGGCGGCGTAGATGGTCGCGGCCTTGACGATCTCGCGCAGGTTGTTGGCGTCGACGGTGCGCTGGGCGGTTTCGCGGACCTTGCCGATGGTGGGGAAGATCAGGGCGGCCAGGATGCCGATGATGGCAATGACCGTGAGCAGCTCGATGAGCGTGAAGCCGGATCGGACGGGGCGTGTTTTCATAAGCGGATAAACTGCGGCCCGTCGGCCGAAACAGTTTGAGCCAAGAACGACAAATACAAGCGCATTTTCCCATCGCCGGACTCGACAAGGGAGGGGGCCTTGTGGGATTCTTCGCATCATGGTCGTCTATCTCGATGGCAAGTATGTTGACTCCTCCGAGGCGAAAGTCTCGGTCTTCGATCACGGTCTGCTTTACGGCGACGGCGTCTTCGAGGGCATTCGCATTTATGGCGGCAACGTCTACCGGCTCGACGAGCACCTGGAGCGGCTCGAGAACTCGGCCAAGGCGATTATGCTGGCCGTTCCCCTCGCGCGCCCGGCGATGTCCGAGGCGGTCTGCGAAACCTGCCGCCGGAACAAGCTCACGGACGGCTACATCCGGCTGGTCATCACCCGCGGTCCGGGCGACCTCGGCCTGGCGCCATGGTTGTGCGAGAAGCCGACGCTGTTCATCATCGCCAGCAAGATCTCCCTCTATCCGCAGGAGCATTACGACAACGGCCTGAGCATTGTCACCGTGGCGACGCGCCGCATTTCCCAAGACATGCTGCCGTCGACCGTCAAGTCCCTGAACTATCTCAACAACATCCTGGCCAAGATCGAGGCGAGGCAGGCCGGGGCGCTCGAAGCCATCATGCTCAACAGCCAGGGCATGGTCGCCGAGTGCACGGCGGACAACATCTTTATCGTCCACAAGGGCGAGATACTGACCCCGGCCGCCTCGGCCGGCGCGCTCAAGGGCATCACCCGTTCCTCGGTGTTCGATATTGCGACGGAACTCGGCATCCCCATGCGCGAGGCCGACTTGACGCGCTACGACATCTGGTGCGCCGACGAATGCTTCCTGAGCGGCACCGGCGCCGAGGTCATCCCGGTGGTCAAGCTGGACGGCCGCGTCATCGGCACCGGCAAGCCCGGACCGGTCACCGCCCGCGTGCTGATCAGCTTCCGCAAGCGGGTGCTGACCGAAGGCACGCGCATTTAGTGAGGTATCAGGCGCGGCGTTCGCGAAAGTAGGGCGGGTCCCTGACCGCCGCTCGGGCGAAAGACGGCAGGTCAGAGACCTGCCCTGCCACCTGCAAACTTATGCCCGCCCGCCTCTGCGCTTGCGTCAGGACAGCGGCCGGGCACATTGCTTGCCGGGAAGAGAGGCATTTCCCCGGGCGCGATTTGCGTTTCCGGCGCGGGGCGCTATCCTCCCCCCATATTCCAAGACATGGCCAACTCACTCAAGTGCGACCTCTGCTCCAAACCCGCGACTGTCCACCTTACCCAGATCGTCAATAACAAGATCCACAAGGTCGACCTCTGCGAGGCCTGTGCGCAGGCGAAAGGGGTGACCGATCCCAGCGGTTTCTCGCTGGCGGATTTGCTGCTCAAAGCATCCCTGAATCCCGAGCCCAGCGGCGATGTCCGATGCGAGGCCTGCGGATTCACTGCGCAGGATTTCAAGAAGACCGGCCGCTTCGGCTGCCCCGCCTGCTACGATCATTTCGGCAGCATCATCGAGCCCATGCTCGACACCATGCACAAGGGCGTCGCCCACACCGGCAAGATTCCCAAGCGCGCCCTCGAGCGCCGTTCCCTTTATGAGCGCCTGACACAGCTTGAGACCGAACTCGACCAGGCGATCAAGGCCGAGCGTTACGAGGATGCCGCCCGCTACCGTGACGAAATCCACCAGGTCCGGTCCGCTTCCGGCCCGAAGCAGAACGCTTGACATGAAGATCAACGAGCTCATCGATTCGCATTCCGAGCTGACGGACGCCGCCGCCAGCAAGACCGCCGTCGTGCTCATGACGCGCATCCGGCTCGCGCGCAACCTGGCGGGCCAGCCCTTTCCCGGCTGGGCCAAGGAAGCGCAAAAACGCGAGATTCGCGACCAGTGCATGCAGGCCGTCGCCTCGTTGCCGCAGATGAAACGCGGACTCGCCATCCCGGTCGAGACTCTCGACGAGCTGCAAAAGCAGATCCTGGTCGAGCGCCACCTCATCAGCCGGGAGCTCTGCCATTCCAAGTCCGGTTCCGGCATCGTCATCAGCAAGGACCAGTCCTGCGTCGTGATGGTCAACGAGGAGGACCACCTCCGCATCCAGGTGCTGCGCGCCGGATTTCAATTCAAGAAAGTCTGGAGCACGATCAACGCCCTCGATTCCGACCTCGAGGAACATATCGACTACGCTTTTTCCCCCAAGCTGGGTTACTTGTCGGCCTGCCCGACCAACCTCGGCACCGGCATCCGCGCCTCGGCGATGATGCACCTCCCGGCGCTGGTCATTTCCAGCCAGATGGAAAAGGTGGTGCGGGCCGTCAACCAGCTTGGCATGGCCGTTCGCGGCCTCTTCGGCGAAGGCTCCGACGCCAGCGGGAGCATCTTCCAGATTTCCAACCAGACCACGCTGGGCGAGAGCGAGGAGGACATCATCAAGCACCTGCACGGCGTGCTCACGACGATCGTCGACCAGGAGCTCAATGCCCGGGAAAAGCTCAGCGAGACCGAGCCGAACAAGCTGCACGACAAGATCGGCCGCGCCTTCGGCATCCTCCAGAACGGCCACCTGTTGAACTCCAGCGAGGCCATGAACCTGCTCTCGCTCATCCGCCTCGGCATCGACCTCGGCGTCATCGAGGAGGCGCAGCGCGCGGCGGTGGACCGGCTGTTCATCGAGTGCCAGCCGGGACATATCCAGCACGCGGCCAAGGGCGCGTTCGACCCGGGCCAGCGCGATGTGCTCCGCGCCACCCGTTTGCGCTCTGAATTTGCCAAAGTGACCCCACCTGACTTCAGTAACACCAGCCGCTAGCCGATTAACCTTACACCACTCCATGGAACCGATGAACAACTTCACGCCGCGCGCACAACAGGTGCTCGCCTTGGCCCGCAAGGAAGCCGATCGCTTCCATCATAACTACGTGGGCACGGAGCACTTGTTGCTCGGGCTGATCAAGTTGGGCCAGGGCGTGGCGGTCAGCGTGCTCCAAAAGATGGGGCTCGATCTCGAGACCGTCCGCGGCGAGGTGGAGAAACAGGTGGGCATCGGCCAGGAGACCAAGACTCCCGTCGGCAGCATTCCCTACACCCCCCGCGTGAAAAAGGTCCTTGCGCTCGCGGGCAAGGAGGCGAAGGCCCTCAATCACTCCTACGTCGGCACCGAACACATTCTCCTCGGTCTCCTCCGCGAGGGCGAGGGCGTGGCCGCCCGCGTGCTGAAGACGCTCGAGATCGACATCGAGCGCACGCGCAACGAGATTTTGCGTGAACTCGATCCCCAGTTCTCCGCCGGCCAGGGTCCCGAAAGCACGCAGTCTGGCAGCGGCGCCGGCAGCGGCGGCGAGGAAGTCGCCCCGCGCGGCAACAATCCCGAAGACAAGAAAGAGGTGAAGACGCCGGCGCTGAAGGCGTTTGGCCGCGATCTCACCGAACTCGCCCGCAAGAGCGAGATTGACCCTGTCATCGGCCGGAAAAAGGAAATCAGCCGCGTCATCCAGATCCTCTGCCGCCGCACCAAGAACAATCCCGTGCTCGTCGGCGAGGCCGGCGTGGGCAAGACCGCCATCGTCGAGGGCCTCGCCCAGGAAATCGCCAAGGGCAACGTGCCCGAGATCCTGGCCGACAAGAAAGTCATCACCCTCGATCTCGCCCTCATGGTCGCCGGCACGAAATACCGCGGCCAGTTTGAGGAACGCATCAAGGCCGTGATGGACGAGATCAAGCGCTCCAAGAACGTCATCATCTTCATCGACGAGCTGCACACCATCGTCGGCGCCGGCGCCGCC
Organism: Verrucomicrobiota bacterium; assembly: GCA_043783345.1. Lineage (GTDB taxonomy): Bacteria > Verrucomicrobiota > Verrucomicrobiia > Opitutales > Opitutaceae > Lacunisphaera. Next base: position 4,192 of record JAYVZM010000211.1, on the reverse strand, counting down.
GAGGGCGCGATGGACGCCTCGAACATCTTCAAGCCCGCGCTCTCCCGCGGCGAGCTGCAGTGCATCGGCGCCACCACGCTCAACGAATACCGCAAATACATCGAGAAGGACAGCGCGCTCGACCGCCGCTTCCAAATGGTGAAGGTCGAGGCCCCCTCGGTGGACGACACCATCCTCATCCTCAAGGGCATCCGCGGCAAATACGAGGAGCACCACAAGGCCACGTTCACCGACCAGGCCCTCGAGGCCGCCGCGAAGCTTTCCGATCGTTACATCACCGGCCGTTTCCTGCCCGACAAGGCCATCGACGTGATGGACGAGGCCGGTTCGCGCGCCCGCATCACCACCCTCAACCGCCCGCCCGACATCGAGGCGCTGGGCAAGGAGATCGACGAGGTCTGCGCCCTGAAGGAGCAGGCCATCGCCGCGCAGCATTTTGAACAGGCGGCCAAGTTCCGCGACCAGGAAAAGCAGCTCCGCACCAAGCAGGAGCAGCAGGTGGACACCTGGAAGAAAACGCGCGACGAGCACCGCATCATCGTCGACGAGGAACAGATGGTCGTCGTCGTCGCCGAGTGGACCGGCATTCCGCTCAGCCGGCTCGAGAAGAAGGAGAGCGAACGGCTGCTCGCGCTCGAATCCGAGCTGCAGAAATTCATTGTCGGCCAGGACCCCGCCACCGTCGCCATCGCCCGCGCCTTGCGGCGCTCGCGCGCCGACCTCAAGGACCCGCGCCGCCCGATCGGCTCGTTCATGTTCATGGGCCCGACCGGCGTCGGCAAGACCGAGCTGGCCAAGCAGCTCGCCGCGCAGATGTTCGGCAATCAGGACGCGCTCATCCAGATCGACATGAGCGAATACATGGAAAAGTTCGCCGTCTCCCGCCTCGTCGGCTCGCCTCCGGGCTACGTCGGCTACGAGGAGGGCGGCCAGCTCACCGAGGCCGTGCGCCGCCGGCCGTATTCTGTCATCCTGTTCGACGAGATCGAAAAAGCGCACCCGGATGCGCTCCAGCTCCTGCTCCAGATCATGGAGGACGGCCGGCTGACCGATTCGCTCGGCCGCACGGTGGATTTCCGCAACACGATCATCATCATGACGACCAACGTCGGCGCGCAGCTGATCCAGCGGCAGACGACGATGGGCTTCTCGGCCGCCGGCGGCTCGGATTTCCACGACATCGAAAAGCTGAAGGAGAAGGTGCTCGAGGAAGCCAAGCGCATCTTCAAGCCCGAGTTTCTCAACCGCGTGAACGACCTCGTGGTATTCCGCCCGCTCACCAAGGACGACCTGCTCAAGATCGTCGAGATCGAGGCCGGCAAGGTCATCAAGCGGCTGGCCGCGCGCAAAATCCAGATCGAGTTCTCGCCGGAGTCGAAGACCCTGCTCATCGAGAAGGGCTACGACGAAAAATATGGCGCCCGTCCGTTGCGCCGGGCCGTCGAACATTACCTCGAGGATCCCCTCGCCGAGGCCCTGCTCCGCGGCGAGGTGAAGGAAGGCGAACCCATCCTGGTCATCCGCAATGGCGACAAGCTGGAATTCCAGGTGAAATCGCCCACGGCGGAGAGCGGCGTTTCCCCGTAAGGCGGCCGGATTTTTCCCCGCCGGCGCCGGGACGCCGGGCGCAGGCGGATGCTTGCCGCGACGCGGCATTCTGTTTTGGTGGGGCGATGCCGGTCCGCCTCATTCTGCTCGCGCTGCTGCTCCCGTTCCGGGCGTGGGCGCAGGAGGGCGGCATCAGTGCGGCAGAACTGGCGCGGGCGCCCACGCCGGCCCGCGTGGCGTTCATGGTGGGACGGGCGGCCCAGCTCGGCTGGGCCGGCGCGGTGCCGGGTTTGCACCAGGCGGCCGTCACGGCCTACGAGGCCAACACCGGGACCGCCCCGGCCTGGTATCACCTCTACCGTTGGGCGGCGCTGCTGGGCCAGCCGGAGAGCAAGGCCATTCCCGAATGGATCAAGGCGATCGATCAGGCCCGGTTGGGGCATCCGAACATGGCGGCAAGTTACACGCCGAAGCCCGGTTCGCTGGCGGCCTACTGGTCGCAGGATCTGCAGGCTTTCGCGCTCGGTTCGCCGCAGTTTTCGGAGGAATTCTTTCTCACGCTGAATCCGGCGGACAACCCGATGAACGTGTTGTCCATCCTGCAGCAGTTATATGCGGCGGATCCGGCCCGGTTTGCCGCCTACCAGAACCTGGCGATCGCCCTCGCCGTGGTTTACGACGTGCCGCCGCCCCCCGGCTGGCCGCACGGCCAGGTGAGTGCGCAGGCCCTGCCACGCCAGATGATGAATCCGCTGGAGGCCTTCAACTATTGGACGAAGGCCGACCGCGAGAACCGCACGCTGCACAAGCTCAAATGGCTCGGCGCGGGGGAACTGAAGTTCGTGGTCGATACCGGCGCGCTTAGCAACGAGATGGACTGGGCCCAGCAGAACATCACCCAGCCGCTGGCGGATTTCGCCAAAGTCTATGACCTCGTGCGCTACCGCAAGGACCGGCTGCAGGCCAGCCAGTTCATGTGGCCGAAGGCGAGCTACCAGCTGCCCCTCATCCTGCAGGACGGCGGCATCTGCGTCGACCAGGCGTATTTCGCGAGCATGGCGGGCAAGGCCCGGGGCATTCCGACCCTGCTCTTCCGCGGCGCGGGGCTCGATGGGCGGCACGCCTGGTTCGGCTACCTTGATGCGCAGCAGCGCTGGCAGCTCGATTGCGGGCGCTATGCCGAGCAGAAGTATGTCGTGGGCCTGGCCTTTGACCCGCAGACTTGGGGCAACATCAACGACCACGAACTGCTTTTCCTCTCCGAGCGGTTTCGGGCCCTGCCCACCTACAAACTTTCCGTCACGCATGCGCTGTTCGCCGCGGAATATCTGCGGTCCGGGCGGCCCGATCTCGCGCTCAAGGCGGCGCGGGAGGCGGTCAACCGGGAACGGCGGAATCTCGCGGCCTGGCAGGTGCTGCTGCAGGCGCAGCAGGCACTGGCTCCCGGCGACCTGCGGGCGCGCGAGGGACTGCTGCACGAGGCGGTGCAGGCCTTTCAAAAATATCCCGACCTGGAGAAGGAGTTCTCCCGCCTGCTGGTGGCGACCCTGCGGGCCCGGGGCGAGACCAGCGTGGCCGGGGTCGAGGAACAGCGGCTGGCCCGGAAATATCAGACCGGTCGCGTTGACATCGGCATCGAGCAGGCCGCCGAGGTGATGGAGCGAAGCATGCATCAGGATGATCTCGTCACCCAGCTCAAGGTGTTCGACCGCGAGCTGAGCACGGCCAGGCCGGACGCGGCCATCGATTTCCATGACAAGGTGGTGGTGCCATTTGTCAGGCACCTGCAACAAATCGGACAGGTGCCAGCCGCGCTCCAGGTGCTCGAGCGGACGCGGCGCACTCTGCGGGTGGAACCCGGTATGCAGCTGGACAAGGAAATCACCAGCCTGGCGGCCAGCCTGAAGGCCGGGAAATCTCAGAAATAATGCCCGGACGCTGAACCTTTCCAGCTTGTGAGCGTCTAAGACCCGACTTCACTTCCTTCCACCCATCATGATCGATATCATCAAAGGCGCAGGCCTGCTCTTCTGGCCGCTCCTGCTTTGCTCAATCATTGTCGTCTATATTTTCGCGGAACGACTATACGCCCTGCGCAACGCTGCCATCCTGCCGGACGACCTCGTGGACGCTATCGTCGAGGGGAAGCCCGGCACCGGCGGCCGCCACTCGGTGCTCGCGCGCATCATCGATTTTGCCGCAACCCACAAAGATGATCCGGAGGCGGTCAAGGCCTTCGCCCGGCTCCAGATCAACCGGATGGAGCGCGGCGTGCCTTATCTCGATGTCATTTACACGCTGGCCCCGCTGATCGGTCTGACCGGCACCGTCACCGGCCTCTTGAAGGTGTTTTCGCAGATCTCGCCGGAAACCGGTCTGCCCGATCCGGTGGCTTTCACATCTGGCGTGGCCTTGGCGTTGTCAGCCACGGTGATGGGCCTCGTAGTCGCGATGCTGGCCCTGGTGCCCGCCGGCTACCTGACCCGCAAGATCGAGAACTACGCCGTGAAGATCGATCTGCTGCTGGAGCGCATTTTGGCACGCGCCGCGAAGAGCCAATGAGCAGCGGTCTCTACCAGCGGCACCGCAAACGGCCCGAACTGAACCTCGTGCCGCTGATCGACGTGCTCGTGATGCTGATCTT
>JAYVZM010000210.1:0-4834 GCA_043783345.1 Verrucomicrobiota bacterium | reverse complement strand
CGGCGGCGAAATTCGGCCACGAAATCCCCCGTTCGTTCGTGGACCTGCAATTCGAGCGCACCGCCAAGATGGGCCCCTACCGGCCGTCGAGCCTGATCGATTTCATGGAAGGACGGGATGTCGAACTTGAGGAAATCTGGGGCGAGCCGGTGCGCCGGGCCAAATCCGTCGGCGTGCCCGTGCCGCGGTTGGAGATGCTATATTGGCTGATCAAGCGCATGTTGGCAGCGCGGAACAAGGGCCGGGCGAAGACGAAGTAGGCGAGGATTTTTTTGGAGGCGGGGTCCCCTCACCCCGCGAGGCATGGCGGACGAGGGCGTCCGCCCTCCATGAGGGCCTTCGCCGGCTTGGGCCCGACCGCCCATTCCGGCATTGCCCCGGATCGATCCGTCCGCACGCTCCCGGGAAAATATCACCCATGGCTCAACCCTCTCCGTTGAAGTTCGAACCGTATATTCCGGCCTCGGCCCGTCTGCCTGAGTTCACCTTCCGCGCCGTCCTGACCGGCACCATCCTCGGCATGATCTTCGGCGCCTCGTCGCTCTACCTGGTGCTCAAGGTCGGCATCACCGTCAGCGCGTCGATCCCCGTGGCGGTCATCTCCCTCGCGCTGTTCCGCGCCTGGTCGAAGGCGACCGGCGGGCGCGACGCCACGATCCTCGAAAACAACATCACGCAGACCGCGGGATCGGCGGGCGAGTCCATCGCCTTCGGCGTGGGCGTGACGATGCCCGCCATCCTGATCCTCGGCTTCGATCTGGAACTCACCCGGGTGATGCTGGTGGCGATCCTGGGCGGACTCCTGGGCATCCTCATGATGATCCCACTGCGCCGCGCCCTGATCGTGAAGGAGCACGGCATCCTGAAATACCCCGAGGGCACGGCCTGCGCGGCGGTGCTCAAAGCCGGGGCGGACGATGTGTCGCGCGCCGCCGCCTCGCCCTCGGCGCAGGCGGAGATGCGGGCCGCGGAAGCGGCCGGCATCGGCAAGTCCCCGGGCGCGAAGGTCATCTTCACCGGCTTCAGCCTCGGCCTGCTTTACACCACGCTCAACCTGGCCTTCAAGGGCTGGAAGGATGTTTCCGAAAAGGTTTTTGGCGCGCCGTTCAAGGCCGGTTCGGTGAGCGTCGAGGTTTCGCCCGCCCTGCTGGGCGTCGGCTACATCATCGGCCCCTACATCGGCGGCCTCATGGCGGGCGGGGGGGTGCTGTCCTATCTGCTGCTCATCCCGCTGATCAAGTTTTTCGGCGAGGGCCTCGCCGAACCGCTGGCCCCGGGAACCATGCTGATTTCCCAGATGGGTCCGGGCGACATCCGTCAGGCCTATGTGCTCTACATCGGCGCCGGCGCGGTGGCGGCGGGCGGCATCATCAGCCTCATCCAGGCCCTGCCCACCATCTGGCACGGGATCCGGGGCGGCTTGCACGACCTCAAGCTGAGCAGGCCGGCGAGCTCGCTCGCGCCCGAGGGATCAGCGCGTGCAGGCACGCCGGCCCCCGAGACGCTGCGCACCGATCGCGACATCCCGATGAAATTCGTGGGCATCGGCATCGTCGCCCTGATCGCCGTCATCATGTTGGTGAAGTCGCTGCACATGGGCTTTCTCGGCGCCCTGCTGATCGTCGCGTTCGGGTTTCTCTTTGTCACCGTCTCCTCCCGGCTGACCGGCGAGATCGGCTCCACCTCGAATCCCATTTCGGGCATGACCGTGGCCACGCTGCTGTTCACCTGCCTGATCTTCCTCCTCGTGGGCTGGACCGGCGGCACCCATTACGTCGCCGCCCTCACCATCGGCGCCATCGTCTGCATCTCGTCCTCCAACGGCGGCACGACGTCCCAGGATCTCAAGACCGGCTTCCTGGTCGGTTCGACGCCGAAGCTGCAGCAATACGCCATCCTGCTCGGAGCCTTCGGCTCGGCCGTCATCCTCGGGCCGATCCTGCTCAAGCTGAACGATGCCGCCACGGTCTACATGCCCATCGCGGCGGTCGCTCCCGCCGGGCTCCGGACCGATGTGACGCAGCTCGACCCCGCCCACAAGGAATCCCTCCGCGGCCCGCAGGCGCGCGACGACCGCGGGAGCTACCTGGCCTGGCACAAGACCGATGCGGTGGGCGGGCCCGCCGGCAAATACCTCGTCAACGACCAGGGCGCCGCGGTGTGGCTCGTCGACCCCGGGATCAACGGCGCCCACGACACGCGGCCCGACGGCTCGCACGTCCGCAAGTTCGACGCCCCGAAGGCGACGCTCATGTCGTATATCATCAAGGGCATTCTCGACCGGAAGCTGCCGTGGGCCCTCGTGCTGCTCGGCGTGACGATCGCGATCTGCCTCCAGATGTCCTTCGTCCCCGCGCTGGCCTTCGCGGTCGGCGTCTATCTGCCGCTGTCGTCCTCCTCGCCGATCTTCATCGGGGGCATGATCCGGTGGCTGGTGGACCGCAAGCTCCGGCAGACCGCGGCCTGCGCGGCGATGGACCAGGACACGTTCAATGCCGAGACCGACAAGAGCCCGGGCGTGCTGCTTTCCTCCGGTTACATCGCGGGCGGCGCCATCGCCGGCATCATCATCGCGTTCCTCGCCGGCGTGCTCAGTGACTTCGACCGGGCGATGACGGACTGGTCGGTCGCGCACAATCCCTTCTTCGAGGGCCCGCACGCCAACCTGCTGTCGCTGCTGCCCTTCATCGCCCTCGGCGTGTTCCTCTACTTCGTCGCCCGGGAGAAGTTGCTGACGCCGAAAGGAAGATAGGGTCCGGTCGGATTCTTCTTTATGTAGGAGCCTGCTTGCAGGCGATCCGGATAACACGCCGACGGACCATCCGCTGAATCGCCTGCAAGCAGGCTCCTACAAACCGAACTTCGGCTGCGGGGATTTTGTCACGACCGAGGTCGTTCCCACAGAAATTCAAGCCGGTTCGTTCACCACCGGGTTTGTCAGGGTGCCGATCTTTTCGATCTCGACGCTCACGGTGTCGCCGGGCTTGAGCCACACGGGCGGCTTCCGGGCGAAGCCGACGCCGTGCGGCGTGCCGGTGAGGATGACGGTGCCGGGCAGCAGCGTCTTGCTGCCGCTGAGAAATTCGATGAGCGTCGGCACGTCGAAGATCATGTCGGAGGTCGTCCAGTCCTGCATCACCTCGCCGTTGAGCACGGTCTTGATGCGGAGGTCGTTCGGGTTGGGGATCTCGTCCCTCGTCACGAGCACCGGGCCGAGCGGGCAGAAGGTGTCGAAACTCTTGCCCTGGCACCACTGGCCGCCACCGCCGTCGCGCTGCCAGTCGCGGGCAGAGACGTCGTTGGCGCAGGTGTAACCGAGCACGTATTCGAGGGCGTCGGCGCGCGAAATGTTCTTGCCGCGCCGGCCGATGACGATGGCGAGTTCGCACTCGTAGTCGACGCGGGTGCTCGGAAGCTTGACGGGAAGCTCGATGGGATCGCCCGGGTTCTGGACACTGGCGGTGTTCTTGATGAACAGCACGGGGTGGGGCGGCGGCGGGCTGTTGCTCTCGGCGGCGTGCTTTTTGTAATTGAGCCCGATGCAGAGGATGTTCGTGGGCACGATAGGCGCGAGTCGCTTGCCGGGGGTCACGACCCGGTCGGTCACGCGATGGTCGCCGAAGATGTCGCCTTCAATCACCCGGGCGGAGCCGTCGGGTTGCAAAGCGGCATAGGCAGGACCGGCGGGAGTGAGGTGGCGGATGAGTTTCACGCCGCGAGAAAACCGTCCCGGTTCCCGCAAGGCAACGCGACAGTTGGAAGACGGGGAGTTTGAAAACTGTAGGAGCGGCTTTACGCCGCGATTCGATGGGGTTGTGACTTCCATTGCGGCGTAAAACCGCTCCTACAGCAATGCCATCGGTCAAGACCGCCGCCACGGCTCATCTAGTCAGGGGCCTGCGTTGACTCCACACCGGGAGGCGGGGAGAATGGTCTTTCCTCGGATGAAATTGCGTCTGCCACTCAACTGTTCCATTGGCGCCGGGCTGGTCGCGCTCAGCGCCGGTCTGACCCGCGAGGCGGCGGAGCAACTGGCGGACCTGTCCGCGGCGCCGGTCGGACCGGTGCATCGGGCGCGGGTGGCTTTGAAGCGGGCGCGCTCGGCCTTGCGCCTGCTCGAAAAGGCCGGAGCGGCCTGGGCGATCATGCCGCGCTACCGTCTGGCGGAACTGGCGGCCCGGATGTCGGCGGCGCGCGAGATGGCGGTGGCCGCCGGCCTGGCGGGCAAATTGAGTCGTCGGCTGCAGGGCCGGGAGCGCGAGGTGGCGACCCTGCTCGCGAAGAAGCCCGGCCGGCTGGCGCCGCCGGGTGCGGAGCAAATCCGGCAGGAGCTGCTCGCGGAGGCGCACCACTTGGCGCTCGCGCCGGCGCCGGCCGTCTCGCCCGCGGAACTGCGCGCCCTGCTCCGGCAGAGTCTGCACCGGGCCGACCGCTGGTATTACGCTGCGGCGATGAAGCCGACGCTGGAAGCCGTGCACGAATGGCGCAAGGCGGTGATCGTTCTCCGCGACCAGGCCGCGTTGGCCGCCGCGCGCTGGCCGCAGGGGGCGGGGATGGCCCAACCCTTGCTGGCGCGCCTGGCCCGCCAACTCGGCCGGCGAGGCGACTTGGCGCTGCTGGTGCGCCGGCTGCAACGCCAGCGCGTGTCGCCGGCGCTCGAGAGCGCGCGGCGGAAGCTCATCGTGCGAGGGGCGGCGCAGCGCGAGCAGGCCACGCTGGCGGCATTGCTGCGCTGGCTGCCCTTGGCGCGGAGGTTGGGGCGGCTGCTGGCGGAAAAGCCCCGCACTGTAGCGGCGGCCTATGACCGCCGTTGAAAACCGCCCCGGCCGGCGGT
>JAYVZM010000209.1:0-4839 GCA_043783345.1 Verrucomicrobiota bacterium | reverse complement strand
CGGACTTGTCGGCGGCGTCCTCCCGCAAACTCACCCCTTTGAGCCAAAACACCTTCTCTTCCGACCCCTTCACGCGCCGCCTCTCGACCACCACATGCGGGTTGCGCTCATAGAACCTGCGGAACAACGCATCCTTCGTCTTCGTCGCGAACCCGTTGCTCGCCATGAAATCCCCGAACGCGACATAGATGGCCTCCTTCGTCTCCTCCTCCTCCGGCCCAAAGACGCAATACTCCTCGCAGAACGCGCCCACCGGATCATTGGCCAGGGCAAAGCGCGTCTTGATCTCGTTGCTGTCTTTGCCCCCCAGCGGGCACGTCATGCCCCCCAGGATGGCCTGCAACGCCTCGATCATCCACGAGAGCACGCCGTGCCGCTCCTCGACGAGCTTCGCCTTGAGCCCGCGATCCTTGTCCTGCTCCGCGACCTTTTGGCTGAACCGGAGAAAGCGCACGCGCCTCAGCTCGGCGTCCGTCCCGTTTTTGAAGCGCGGCAGCGAGTTCGAGTTGAACCACAACTTGACGTGGCTCGTCATCGGGAACGGCTTCCCGTAGATCGAGCGCACTTCCACCGGCTCCCCCGAGACGAACCGCTTCACGTTCGAGCTGTCCTTCATGTCCACGGTGTCCAGCTCGGTGCCCATGTTCACGCACGCGTATTGCAGCGACGGCAGCGAGTAGCCGCCCTGCCCCTCGGCGCAGAGCTGCGCGAGCGAAAGCACCGTCTTGAGCGGCGATCCGCCGATCACCGCCATCACCGCGTCCGAGATCGTGCTCTTGCCCGTGCCCGCATCCCCGTAGGAGATCAGGCAAACCTCATGCTCGCAGGCCGGGTAAAGGATGTAGCCGGAGAACCATTGTTGCAGCGCGCGGTCCTGGGCATCGGGCAGCGCCTGTTCGAGCGTGCGGATGAAAAGCGGAGCCATCTCCGTTTTCCACTCGCCCCGCCACTCGGCATCGAGACACGCCATGAACAGCCGCCCCGACCCATCCCGCGTGTTCTGCACCATTTGATCATGCGGCAGCAGCGTCACCGCGTCCTTCGACACCTTCAGCACCCCATTCTGCACATTCACGAAAACCGTGCCCGTCTCCCGATCCATCACCATCGCACCCACAAACTCCTCGCCCTCGCGGAGCTGCCGGTCGGCCTGCGCCCCGGCGATGATCGCCAGGATGTTCTTCACGCTGCGCTGCCCGCGCGGCAGCAGCATCTTCGCCACCGGATGAAACCGCTCGCTCTCTACGATGCTCCAAGCCTTGCCGTTGTGGACATACCAATCCGTGCCCTTGGTGCGCAGCGGCACCTTGCGCAGAAACTTCTGCACCCACAGTTCCTCCTCAAAGCCCAGGCCGCCCGCGCCGGGCAGCCGCTCCATCTTCGGATCCTCAGCCATCAGAGTTTCAGCCCCCGGGCCTTGGCAAAAGGTTCCACGTATTGCCGATAGCTCGGCGCGATCTCCAGCGCATCACACGCGCGGATGAAGGTCCGGTCGTTGACCACCGTGACCGCGATCTTGCCCGCCAGCCACGCGAGCGGGTTGATCCCTTTGGTCGGCACATAGAGCGTGCCCTCCTTCACGTAGAGCCACAGCGACGTCGGCCCCTTGCCGATTTGATAAAGCCCATCGGCCAGGGGCTGGTGCGCGGGCTTCATGGTTTCACCCTCACGGCAATCACCCTCTTCGCCCGCCGCCGCTGCTTCACGGGAAATTTCTTCTTCAAGTGATACAGCACCCCGCCGCTGCTCACGCGCTCCCCATAAGGAGGGTCCACGGGAGCATAAGGAGCCACCTCTGTTTCCAGATCAAAGATGGCATTGGCCAAGGCGCTGAGGGCGACCATCTCATCCATCCCGTTCAGCGCATCGAGCTTCTGCTGCGGCCAGATCACATCGAGCTTCTCCAAGAGCCACTTCATCCGCTCATGCAGGTTGCCAAAAGCCTCCGGCCGCGCCTCGGCATAAGCCTGGCGCTGCTCATTCTCTTTCACGGTCAGAAATAAGGGTTTCATGGTCGCCCACTCAACCCATGCATCTGGGCAAACTCCTTCACCCCAAACGTCACCGTCTTCCAGTTGAGTCCCTCGCTCACACACACACAGTTGCCTAAGTCCTTGCCGCACTCACATGGCACCTCCAGGTTCTTGTCATCAAAGTCGAGATTATTGACCACGATCTCCCCCTCTCGGTTTTTGCAGATTTCCACATGCGAGCGGTTCGTCAGCTTCACCACCAGCGCATCAGCCGGCCCCCCCTCCATATCGAGCTTGTCCCATAGCTCCACATCGGAGCTTGCCCCCAGCACCGTAAGGTCGCCGTTAGGCCACTGCACCAGGTAGAAGTTGATTCCCTTGCCGATCTTGAGCGGCTGATTCTTGAGCATTGATTTCATATTTTTGTGGGTTGGGGTTGTTGGTTGAAAGTTTTTGCCTTCCGCGACATCCGCCGGCGCAGCCCGGCTTTGAAATGCTCGCGGAAAAACGCCGACCATTGCTCCCTCTGCCCGGCCCCCCGGCTTTTGTGATAGTCGTTCAAGTCCTTGCAGCCCTCGAAGGTGAAGGCATGCACCGCCCGCACCCGCGGCCGCACCAGGCACGCCAGCCCCTCCGGCTCGATCCAGCTCGAGCCCGTGTCATCGCTGTCCGGAAAGAGAAACGCCTGCGCCTCCCGCGGCCACGCATACGCCAGCGTATGCCGCAGATTGCGCCCGCCCCGCAGCCCAAAGATCGCCATTTTCTTCTCGCTCAAGATCCCCCAGGCCGTGACGTCCGCCACCACCCCCAGGTCCCATTCACCCTCACAAAATATCACCGCCCGCGCCGTCGCCGGCTCCCCCAGCACCATCGGCCACGCCCCGATGCTCTCCTGCGTCGCGCTCGACCCCGGCACAAAGCGCCAGCTCGCCCGCTTCTCCCCCGCCTCCGGATCGAGGCGCACATGCCACCCGCACAGATACCGCGTCCCATCCTCCCGCCGCGCCTCCACGCCCCACGCCCAGCACCGCTCCCCGCGATACCTCGGCCGCCCGATCACCCCGCGCGCCGCCAGCATCACGCACGTATCCGGCGAATACCCACGCCACCACGCCAGCGCCGCCAGGTCGCACTCACTCCCCCGCAAATGTTCCACGCCCTCCACCCACGTCTCCAGATCGCGCCCCGCCAGCGGCTCCGGCAGCGCGTCCGGCTTCCGCTCGATGGGCTTCCGATCCGGCAGCCGCGCCGCCGCAAGCAGCACGCCCGTCCCCGCCAACACCGCCAGCTCCACCACCGCCTGCGCAAACTCCAACCCCCGCGTCGCCATGTAGTAACCAAACAAGTCCCCCTTGATCGCGCTCCCCGTCCCGCCCGCGCCGCACCCAAAGCAACGCCACAACCCCGTCCGCTCCGTGATCGAAAAGCTCGCCGTGCTTTCGTTGTGAAACGGGCAGCAGCAAATCCACCGCGTCCCCTTGCGCTTGACCTCCACGCCATCGCGCGCCAGCAGATCCATCATCGTCACCCCTTGCCTGATCGCCTCCAGATCGTAGCGAGGCCTAGAATCTGTTGCATCCGTCATGGGTAGCCGATGCCCTCCCATGTCCGGTCAGCCTCACGCGTGCGGAGGACAGCGCATCCCCCAAAGACCAGGGCGAGCAGGAGGGCCAGGGTGATTACAATCCAATCTCTCATAAGGTAGGTGGGTAGGTTGTTGTTGGGAGAACGACCCGCGCCCCCACTCGGGAGCGCGGGTGTTATGTCCCACTACTGAGCTGTTACTGCGCGGCCTGAGCGGCTTCCACTGGCGCGGCGGCCGCAGGCGCGATGGCCACCGGCGCGGGGCCGGCGTCCGTAGCGACCGCCACAGCCACCACGTCGGGCGTGGCGGGTGCGATCGTAATGACCGCCGGCACCGGCACCGCGGTCGAGGCCTCGGCGGCGTGAGCCGCGGCGAGCACCGCGTCGAACTGGGCCTTTTGCTCATCGCTGAGGTCCAGGTCGGCGTGGAGTTGCGCGATCTGCGCAGCGCGGTCGGCCAACTGCGCGGATTGCGCCGCGAGCTGGACATTCTGCGCTTCGATGGTGGCTTCATCGGTCGCAATGATCTCCGCGCTAACCTTGCTGGAACGCAAGGAGGCGGCGAAAAGCGCGACGAGAAGCATGATTTTCTGGTTCATACTGCGTGGTCTTTCTGGTTGACTGAAGGATGCTCCCGCTGCCGGTTTCGACAGCCGATCTCCTGAGAGCGGCAAGCCCTTGGGTTACCCGCTAAATTCATGGTCGGACTCTCCTTCCGATCCGGCACCAGCTCGTCCGGGCAGTGCCAGACCCTCACCACGCCATCAATCGTCATCTTGCGCGGCGCGATCAGCTCCAGCCCTCGCAGCATCTCCACCAGCCGGGCCTTCTCGTCGCTCAGCGCCACCACCGTCTCCGCCAACGAGCGGCCGCCGCGCAGATAGGCGTGCACCGTGCCGTCGTTGTTAAATACCCGCAGCAGCTCCACGCCCATGCTCATGGTTTGCCCCTCCCCTTGGCATTCCAGCGCAGCGGTCGTGCCTCCCTCCGGATCGCCACACACCGCTCGCACCCACAATGCGCCGCTTCGATGGATTCCCCATGCGCCACCGCATCCAGGCAGATCATCGCATCCTCCGCCGTCTCACGCTTCCGCCGCCGCTGCTCAGAATCCTCCCTCGACCACACCCCCAGCCCCAGCAACACCAGGACTAGGGCGCGCTCGATCGGCACCTGCCACACCTCGCAGACCAGCATCACCAAATCGCCCACGCAAGCTGTCTTGCTCATGGCCGTTCCTCCACAATGCGGCGGCGGCGAGCCACCTCGGCCCGCATCTTCG
>JAYVZM010000208.1:0-4846 GCA_043783345.1 Verrucomicrobiota bacterium | reverse complement strand
GGCCTCGACCCGCACCAGATCATCATCGTGCGCGACCTCATCGCCAGCCTGCGCGGCCGGATGAGCGTCATCATCTCCAGCCACATCCTGCCCGAGATCGAGGCCACCTGCGACCGCGTGCTCATCATCAACAGCGGCCGGATCGTCGCCCAGGGTTCCCCGGCCGAGTTGCGCCACGAAATCTTCGGCCACACCAGCTACCGGCTCGAGTTCGCCGGCGACATCTCCACCCTGGCGGCCGACCTCGCCGCCATCGAACCCACGCTCAAGGTCGCCACGGTCGGCGACTGCGGCCCCGACGGTTTCTGCACCGCCACGCTCATGACCGAGTCGTCCGTGGATCTCGGGGAGCCGCTTCTGCAAACCCTGCCCGCCCGCGGGCACCGCGTGCGCGCGCTCAGCCGCGTCCAACCCTCGCTCGAGGATGTCTTCCTCGCGGCGACCCGCCGCAGCTGGGATGCCCGCGCCCCCGACAAGCGCCTCGCGGGCGACAGCCGCGCGCCGCTGCCCAAAGCCTGAGCCATGCGCCACTACTTCACCATCCTCTCGCAGGAGATCCGCTCCCTGCTCTACAGCGCGAGCACCTACATCGCCGCCGTGCTCTTCCTCCTCGTGATGGGCTTCATTTTCGCCAATCTCCTCGAGGTCTACAGCAAGAACCCGCAGGAGTCGCCGCCGGCCGTCATGTTTTTCCAGATCTACTGGTTCCCGGTCCTGTTCATGGTGCCGCTGCTCACGATGAAGTCCTTCGCCGCCGAGCGCCGCCAGGGCACGCTCGAGACGCTGCTCACCTCGCCGGTCAGCACGGCCGAGGTCGTGCTCGGCAAATTCACCGCCGCCTACCTGTTCTACCTGCTGCTGTGGGGCTCGACCCTCGGCTTCCACTACATCCTGCAGGTCTATGCCCGCGACGTCCGCTACCTCGACGCCGGTCCGCTCCTCGGCGGCTACCTCTTCATCGCCGTCAGCGGCCTGCTCTTCATCGCCGTCGGCATCTTCGCCAGCTCGATGACGCGCAGCCACGAGGTGGCCGGCATCTTTTGCTGCACCATGCTGATCGGGCTCATCCTCGGCTTCACCTATCTCGCCGACCTGTCCGTGCTCAATCAGGAGGCATTGCAGCCCGCCAAGGTCGCCGTCGACTCCCTCCAGATTGCCCAGCATCTCGACGACTTTACCAACGGCGTCATCGATTCGCGGCAGATCATCTTCTACGTCAGCGGCGCCACCCTGGCCCTGATTTTCAGCATCCTCGGCGTCGAGGCCAAGATCCTGAACGGTTGATCCCATGGCCTTCTCCGACAGCTTTCGCGCCGCCCGCTGGATCCGGTTCACCAACCTCCTCCTGCAAGCCGTGCTGTTCCTCGCCCTGTTCGGCGGGCTCAATTACCTCGCCCTGAGCCACAATTGGCGCTTCGACCTCACCCAGAGCCGCCGCCACTCCCTTTCCGCCGAGACCCGGTCCTACCTCGAACGTCTGGAGCGTGACGTTAAGATCTATGTCACCCTGACCGACGACAGCGACAACCCGGAGCTGGCGCAGTCCTACCGCGACATCAGCCGGCTGCTGCGCGAATACACCTACCTGACCCACGCCAGCAGCAAGGGCAAGATCGAGGTCCGCTACGTCAACGTCTACCAGAGCCGCAAGGAAGCCGAGGAACTCGGGATCGACCAGGCGGAAGTGGTCATCCTCCTCTGCGGCAATCACCGCCGGGTGATGCCCGTCGGCGAATTCTACCGCGTGAACCGCAAGGAAAACCGCAAGGAATCCTTCCTCGGCGAAGCCGCGCTCACCGCCGGGATTCTCGACGTCTCCAGCCCCGACAAGAAAAAGATTTATTTCCTGGCCGGCCACGGCGAGATGCGGTTCGACGACGTCGATCGCGGGCGCGGGCTTTCCCAATTCGGCGGCGAGCTGAGCCAGCGCAACTTCGATCTCGCCGGGCTGGACCTCAGCCTCACCCGCAAAATTCCCGACGATGCCGCGCTGATCGTCATCGCCGGCCAGTTGGGCCGCGTGCAGCCGTTCGAGGAGGAGCTGCTGCGCAACTATCTTCAAACCCGCGCCGGTCGCGTGATCCTGATGGTCGATCCCGGCCGCGCCCACGGTTTGGAAAACCTGCTGTTCGACTGGGGGGTCGTCGTCTACGACAAGCTCATCATCGATCCCGACCCCAACAGCCTGATGGAAAACGGCGACCTCCGGCTCTGGCACTTCGCCCGCGATCCCGGCAGCCATATCACCGACCAGTTGATCGACAACGTGCTGTTCCCCGTCTTCGGCCAATGCCTGGTCGTCAGCGACGACCTCGGTCGTTCGTCCGACGACGGCCTCAGCGTCCGGAAGCTCATCGTCACCAGCGAGGCCGCGTGGGGCGAGGCCAGCTACCGCCTGCGCATCCCCGCCGAATATACGCGGGGCCAGGACTTGAAGGGCACCCTCGGGGTCATGGTGATCTCCGAACGGCTGAAGCCCGTCGCCAATCTGCCGCTCAGCGTGCGCGGTGGCCGCCTTGCCGTTTTCGGCACGTCCGACATCGTGACGAACAACCGCATCGTCAACCCCGCCAACCTCAACCTCATTTGGGCTACGGTCAACTGGGCCGTGGACCGCGATATTCAGCTCAACATCCCCGCCCGGCCGATCCAACGCTTCCAGCTCGCCCTCAGCCAGGAGGAGCTCCTCCGCCTCCGGGTCGGCTTGTTCCTCATCGTGCCCGGTGTCGTCGCCCTGCTCGGCTTCTTCGTCTACTGGACCCGCCGCAACTAGCTTCAAGTTTTAAGCTGCAAGTTTTAAGCCTCATGACCCTTTCCTGAAATTCAGTGCGCGAGCCGGCCGGCTTACAGCTTAAACCTTCTACCTTACACCTGTCCTCGCCATGCGCTCCAAAGTCACCGTCGTCCTGCTCTTCCTCAACGTCCTCCTGTTTTTCTACATCTTCCATTATGAGAAGCAGTGGCGCGCCGAGCAGAAGACCCTCGAGGCGCGCCGCCGCGTGCTCGGGCCCGAGTCCGCCTCCATCGACTCCCTGACCCGCACCAGCCGCACCGGCGCACCGGTGAAACTCGAGCGCCGCGGCGAATCCTGGTGGCTCACCCAGCCCTACGACTGGCCGGCCAACCCCAATGCCGTCGCCCGCGTCCTCACCGAACTCCAATTCCTCGAGCACGAGACCAGCTTCGCCGTCGCCGATCTCGCCAAGAGCGGCCAAACGCTCGCCGATTTCGGGCTCGAGCAGCCGGCGATCACGCTGGAATTCACGTCCGCCAAAATATCCTACCAGTTGAAAATCGGCGACGACACCGCCATCGCCAAGCGCCTCTATGTCCTCTCGCCCGACGGCACCCGCATCCACGTCGTCGGCCGCAGCCTCGCCGACAGCATCGGGATGCCCCTCGACCAGCTCCGCGCCGATTCCATTTTCACGGTCCCCGTGTTCGAAGTCCGCTCCCTCAACGTCCAGTCCGCCGCGCCCTCCAACCTCAAGGTCCGCCTGCGGCGCGACGCCGCCGCCCGCTGGTCGTTCGATGCACCCATCCAGGCCCGCGCGAGCAAGACCAATGTCGAGGCGGTCATCAACGCGCTCAACAGCCTGACGGCGAAAAATTTTCCCGAGCTCCACGACACCGACCTCGAACGCACCGGCCTCAACTCGCCCCTCCTGCGCGTCACGCTCGAGGGCAACGCCCGCCGCGAGACCCTGCTGCTCGGCCGCCCCGTGAGCGCCACCCCCGCCCCGCCCCGCGAAGGCGCCGGGCCCGAGACGGAGTATTTCGCCAAGATCGAGGACAAGGCGGTGATTTTCACCGTCGCCGTGCCCGTGCCACTCCTCGAGGCGTTGCGCATCGCGCAGGAAACCCTCCGCGATCCCCGGGCGCTGGACTTCGAGCCGGCCAGCGTCACCGGCCTGACCATCACCGCGCCGAACCAGCCCGGGCTGACCCTCCAGCGCCTCGAAGCGGGCACCGGGGCCGCCGGCCCCGCCTGGCAGGTCGTCACCCGCATCGACGGCCAGGCGCCCCTGACCATGGCGGCCGACACCGCGGTGGTCGACGGGCTGCTGCAGAAAATCCATCTGCTCGCGGCCAAGGAATTCCTGAGCGATGCGCCGTCGGAGGCTGACAAGGAAAACTGGGGATTCAGCCGACCCGAACGGGAACTGACGCTCAGCCTCAACACCGGCGGCGGGCCGCGCGGCACGGAGGCTTCCACCCAGACGCTCCAAGTCGGCATCTCGCCCGGCCAGCCGGGCCAGGCGTTCGCCCGCGTGACCAACGCTCCCTCCATTTACCGAATCCTGCCCGACATCCTGGAGGAGACGCCCCCGGCCGCCCGCCATTACCGCCAGCGCCTCCTGCGCGAACTGCCCGAGGGCGCGCTCATCACGGGTCTCACCCTCACCGACCTGACGACCAATACGACGTTTTTCAGCAAGCAGGTTCCCGAGACGGAAAAAAATTGGGACGCCGCGGTCGCCGCCGAACCCGAACTCCGGCGCAAGGCCTTGGCCATCCTGCTGCCGCAGCTCCATGTGCTTCGGGCCAAGCGCTTCACCGCCGACACCTTCACGGCCGAGCGGGCCGACACCGCGCAGGGCCCCCGCCCCTGGAAATACCGGATCGACCTCACGCTCCACTTTCCCGGCGGCAATGGGGCCACCCCCGGTTCCGCCTCGGTCCTCTACCTGACCGAGCGGCTTGGCGGCACCACCCAGCTCGCGGGCACCCCGGAGTTCGGCGGCGTCGTCTTCGAAGTCTCGCAGGAGTTGCTCGACGCCGTTTTCGCCCTGACCTACGCCGAGAAAAACGACCCGGGCCTGCCAGCCACTCCCGCCCCGACTCC
>JAYVZM010000207.1:0-11903 GCA_043783345.1 Verrucomicrobiota bacterium | reverse complement strand
CGGCATCGCCACGCCCCATCAGTCGGGGGCCTTCACGCGGGACGAATTCGTCAGGCCGCCGGCACGTTCGTCGCTGCTCGTGAAGGAAATCGTCCGCACCCTGCGAGTGGGGGATGGGAGCGGACAAGAGCGGGTCTTCCACGAGCTGCTGCCGGAATTGATTGCGTTGAACGCCATGGACGCCGCCAGGCTGGCCGAAGGGTGGGAACCGGGCCCGCTGCGCGAAGAGCTGTTCCGTCACGTCACCCGGCTATGGACCGGGGCGGATTTCGCCGGCGCGATGACCTGGGTGGCTGACCTGGAAAACCGCCGCGACCGACAGAGCGCGGCCGAGGCCGCGGCGGCGGAAATCGCCCGGACCGATCCCGCCGGCGCGATTGAAGTCTCCCAAATATTCCAAGCGGGCACCGCCGATGGCAGCCTGGAGCATCTCGCCCAGCTCTGGACCGAGGAAAGCCCGCACGAGGCGGTGGATTGGATCCTGACGCGGCCCACCGGATCGCAGCGCGACCGGCTGTTGGGCCGCATCGCCTTTGTCCGTGCCCAGAGCGATCCCGTGGAAGCCGCGACTCTGGCCATGAATTTCATCGGCGCGGGCGCCGCCCGGGAGGAAGCCATCCTCGCCGTGACGCGGCAATGGGGGGTGCGCGATCCGGCCGCAGCCACCGCCTGGATGGAAAAATTTCCATCCGGTCCGTTGCGCACGCGCGGCCTGGCCGAGGTCGCGACCGCCCGGAAGCTCCGCTGAGGCCAAGCGGCCGTGAGCCAGCCAGCAGGACCTCGCCCCGAAGGTCGAAAAGGCCTGGGAGCGATGAGGTGATGCGCCGTCCTGATCAACGGCGCGGCGGGCGGCGTGGGGGGGACGTGCAGCACAAGGAATGTGGACATGGTCCGGACGATTGGCGCCAATCACGTCGTGGATTGCACCCGGGAGAATTTCACCAGGAGCGGGCCGCGGTATGACCTGATCCTCGATACCGTGGGAAATCATTCCCTGTCGGATCTGAAGGGAGCACTGACGGTCAGGGGGACCGCTGTGCTGGCCGGAGGACAGGATAGAGGCGATGGCTCGGCCCCAGACCTGATGTGCTCAAGGCGGCTGTGTCGTCCCGGTGCGCGAGTCGGAAGCTGCGCCCGTTTCTGGCGCCGGCGGGCAAGGCTGACTTGATCGTCGGGCAGGGACTGCTCCACGCTGGAACAATCATTCCGGTCATCGCCCGAAGCTTCGCCCTGTGTGATGTCCGCGAAGCCATCCGGTATCTGGAGACCGGGCACGCCCGGGACCAGCGATGATAACGATGGCGGCGGCAGGAGAGGACATCAAAGGTGGGGGCTTTGAGTCTTTCCGCCGCGTCCGTGGCATCTTGGCGTGAGCCGATCGCCCGGGCGAAAACCGCCCGTCGCGCTTCAAGCGACGCGCGGTTCAAGCGGAACCAGGCGCCCGGTTCAGGAACGGTTCGGTTCCACCACCTCGAGCGGAAGCTCGATCCGGGTCGGCACCGCTCGGCCGTTCCGGCGGCCCGGGATGAATTGCCACCGGGAAACCGTGGCAACCAGACTCTTGTAGGACGCCTGGTCGCTCTCGGACATGACGCGGACATGGTGCGGCTTGCCGGCCTCGTCGATGGTCATGGTCAGGGTAACCGTCGAGCCTTTGTGGCGCGACGGCAGCGCGACAGGCTGGATGATTTTGACCGGCACGGGCGCCTCGATTTTTTCGACGGCCGGAGCGGGGTTGAGCACAGGGTTGACGTTGGCGAACGACGAGGCGGACAGCAGACCGCCGAGGACGGCTGCGCTGAGGATGACAGATTTCATTTTCATGGATGAGGGCTCCGACGTGACGGAGCATTGGCGTGGGTTTTGGTTGATGCGTGCCTCGGGGATTGGCCCGGGGCGATTCGCGTTTGTCGTGTCAGCGCGCGTGTGGTGGACCCTTTGCAGTGCCCATGCCAAGTAACACGACGCGGGCGCTACTAGTTACATCCAAACGAAAAATATATGCGGCGTCCCGCGGCCCACGTCCCAGGAATTTCGAAACTGACACCGCCGCATCCCGTCCGCGGGATTTTTCCGCGGCATACCGGGCCGAACCGAAGGGGGCATTTTGGGTTCGTCCCGCCGGCGCTCCCCTCCTTTTTTTCACGCCCGAGTGGTGAATACGCACCACCCGCCCGCGGTAAAGCGCCGGATGGCGGACGGGCGCGGGTCGCGCTATAGTGCGGTCGCGTGTCACTGTTTCATTCCATTCTTCCCGGGCGGCGGGCGGCGCCGCGCTGGCGCTCGCTCTGCGAGCTCCCGAGCCCCGCGGAGGCCGCGCTCGTATCGGCGCGGTGCCGGTTTTCGCTTTCGACCGTGGAGGTGATGTGCAATCCCGCGGCGACGTTCTGCGCGCTCATCGAGCGGCAGCTGCCCCGGACCTGGCGCTGGGCGGCTTATGGCGTCGAGGACATCCCCCGCGCCGAAGGCTCGGCGCCGACCCGCACCGCCGCGCGGCGCGGCGCCGTCAAGGCGCTCGTCGCCCTCGGCCGGCAGGGCCTGATCGAACTCCCCAGACGGAAGTTTCCCGAGCCCGCCCTCATCACCGGCCTCCTGCCCTCGCACCGTCCCAGCCACTAGCAAGGCCGCGGCGCGAGCAAGGGTGACGCTAAAGCGTCTTGCGCGTGCCGTCGCAGAACGGCTAACATTTTCCGAAGACGAGCATCCCTGGCGGACGAAAGCGCTTCCTCGCCGGGGAATCAGTCGCAGCCAACGGTTCACTCGGGCCGGCATCCTGCTGGCTCGTCGCCACCGAGGGGCAAGCCGGGCGGACGCGGCGACCTGTAATGTTTTTAAAAGAGTAGGTATTTGCCCCATTCCATCTGCGCGCAAACGATGCACAATACTCCCCCGATGACCGACCAATTCACCTCCCTTACCCCTGCCGCGATCAAGGAAATCCTTGTTCACCTCGATGAAGGCATCGCGGTCTTCAGCAAATACAAAGGCCGCATGACGGCCTCGGAACTCCAGGTCAAAAGCATGCTGACAGCCTTGCGCGGGCAGTTGATCGAACAGCTCGCGCGCCAGAGCGAAACCGGGGACTGAACCCCGTAGAACACGGTAGCTCTTTATCCCGCAATAATAGGGACTCATCCCGCGCCTTGAAGACGCCTATTGCTGTCAAAGTGAATGTGAACCAACAAGAATTTCAGGAACTCCTCGCGATGATCGACCGCTCGCTCGCCCTCTTTGCCGACAAGCCGATCGAGCCCGGCTTCGACCAGGATGTTTACGAAGAACTGCGCCGGGTGCGGGAAACCTTGATCCGGGCCCGCCGGGACATGCGCGACACGAACATCAAGCGCGACAGCAAATCGCCCTTGGGCACGATCTGAGCCGTTGCACGCCGCCGGCTCGCCGCGGCTTTGCTCCAGACCGGCGCAGGGGGTCTGAGCCGCACAATTTTCGTTCGATTTGAGGATCCCGGGCCGGCGCACCGGTTTGATTCGCCGGTTCGACGAGATAGGATGGTTCGATGCCCGTCATCCTCGCCGCGGAACGTCCGGACACCCCCGATGCCCTCCTCCTGATCAACGAGCTGCAAGCGCATCTCGAATCGTTCTATCCTCCCGAAAGCCGCCATGGTTTCAGCGTCGAGCGGCTGATCGCCGAAGAAGCCGCGTTCTTCGTGTTGCGGGCCGGAGGGAGCCCGCCGGTTGCGGAGGCATCAAACTGTCCGGCCGCGAGCATGGCGAAATCAAGCGGATGTATGTTCGCCCGCATTCCGTGGCGCCGGTTTCGGTGCCTTGATCCTGGACCACCTGGCCGGTCACGCGCCCGCCCGCGGCCTCACGCTGCTTCGCCTGGAAACGGGGATCCATCAACACGCCGCCATCCGCCGGTATGAAAAAATGGGGTTTGGCCGGATTCCACCTTTTGGCCCCTACACCGACGACCCGCTCAGCCGGTGCTAGGAGAAATCCCTGGCCGGCAGGTAGGACTGTCTTGTCCGGATCGAATCTGGCCCGACGAGAGGCTGGATTCCCTCCATGCGTTTCGGCTCATTCCGGCGCCCGGCCGGATTTCGCCTCAGCCGCCGGGTCCGCTTTCTCGGCCGCGTCTTCCTCCTTTTTCCGATTGTCCGTAATCTCCACGGCAACGGCGGCGGCCTGTTCCGCGGACAGGTGCTCGACCCGGCGCTCGTATTCCTGCTCGGTGCGATTGTCTTCCCGGCGTTGTTCGATGTCCGCGGGCTGCATCGTTTCACCCGGCAGTTCCACCCGCAGTTCCTCGACCAGCATCAGCACCGCGGCCGCGAGGGGGAGCGCCAGGAGGGCGCCGACAATCCCCCCCAGGGTCGTCCCCAGGATGAGCGAGAACAGCACCACCGAGGAAGGCAGCCGCAGCGTCCGCCCGTAGACGAGCGGCACCAGCACGCGGCTTTCGAGCTCCTCATAGGTCAGCATCAACACAAACACGATGCCGGCAATGGCCGGGCCCTTCACGGAGGCCGCCAGCACGGCCGGCCCCATGGTGAGAAAGATGCCGATGAAGGGCAGCAGGTCCGTGATGCCGCCAAACACGGCGATCGCCAGCGCGTTCGGCACGCGGCAGGCCAGCAGGAGCACGAGGACGAATCCGCCCATGAGCAGGCAGGTCAGCGCCTGGCCGCGAATGTAGCCGCCGACAATCGTCCCGAGATTGAGAAGAACGCGCGAGAGCCGGATGTGATGCGAGCGGGGCACCACCGCAAACAGCATTCCGCGCAGCCGGTCGCGATCGACCATGGCATAAAAGGCCAGAAAAACCGCCGCGAAGCTGTAGGCGACGATCTCGATCAGGCGCGTGCCCGCCGTGAGCAGCATCGTCTGGGAGGATTTCAGCAGCTCCGTGTAACGCACATTCCGGATGTCGTCGGCGAGGGTGGCGGTGACGCGCGACTGCTCGAGGTAACCCGCGATTCGCTCCCGGTAGGCCGGGGCCTGTTCCGCGATCGTTTTCATCTGGGCAAGCACCGTCGGAACCGTGAACGCGAAGAGCGTGACGGCCAGGATCGCGCTGACGCCGAAGACGAGGCAGATGGCCAGGAACCGGGGCACTTTCCGCTGCTCCAGTCGTGTGACCAGCGGATTCAGGGCCCCGACCAACATGAGCGCCACCACCAGAACCAGCAGGGCCGGCAGGACGTGCACCAGCATCCATGCGCCCGCCAGCAGCGCCAGGACGATGAACAGCGATTTCAACGAAAGTTCAAAGCGCACCAGGGGGGCCGCCTCGTCCGCGACGGAGAATCGCGAGGAAGCGGACGACGAGGCCGCCGCCGCCCCCTTGCCGTTTCCGGAATCGCGCGCCGCCGACTGCCGGGATTCGGCCGCGCGGGTTTGGTGGGCATGATTCTGCGTGGTCATACTGATCTTGACCCCGTGGGCTTGCCAAAGTCCCCCACAATGGACGGTAGGGGCGAGAACGAGCTTCGCTGGGACCGATTCCGCCTGAAACGGCTACCGGGGACGGGCGCGCTTCCGGCAGGCTGCTCCAGCCTGTTTCCCGGGCCGGCGTCCCGCCGCGCTCAAACCGGCCGACTGCGTTCCGCCGGCTCCGCCAGCGGCGTGAAATCGCGTCCCCCGTTGCTCAGGGCGGTGACCCGGGTGAACTCGGCGCCGAAAAACACGATCTGCGCCGCATAATAGCACCACAGCAGCAACACGAGCAACGAGCCGGCCGCCCCGTAGGCGGAAGTCAGGCTCGCGCGCCCGAGGTAAAATCCCAGCACGGATTTCCCCACCGTGAAGAGCAAAGCGGTCACCGCCGCTCCGATCCAGACATGCCGCATCCGCACGCGCGTCTCGGGGAGCAGCCGGAAGACCAGGGCAAAGAGCGCGGTCACGACGCAGAATGAAATGGTGTTGTTCACGAGTTGCAGCCCGAGCACCGGCAGATCGAGGCGCTGGGCGGTTCGCGTCCCCAGCCAGCTCAGCATTGCGCTGGCGACGAGCGACACGAGCAGGAGAAAGCCGGTGACGATGACGGTGGCCAGGGAGAACAGACGGCCTTTCAAGAAGTGCCACCACCCCTGCATGGGTTTCGGGGGAACGCGCCAGATGGCGTTGAGCGCATCCTGCAGCTGGTTGAAAACCCCCAGGGTGCCGAAAATCAGGGTGCCCGCGCCGATCAGGGTGGCGAGCAGGCCGGAGGAGGTTGAAGTGGGACTTTGCACGGCGGCCACCGCTGCGCTGGCCTGCGAGCCCGCCAGCCGCTCGATTTCTCCAATCACCTGCTGTCGCGCATCGCCCGCGCCGAACACGGTCCCCGCCATCGCAATCGTCAGCACCAGGAGCGGAGCGACCGCCACGGTTGTATAAAAGGCCAGCGCCGCCCCGAGCCGGACGATATTGTCGGAGGCAAATGCATGCACCGTCCGCGCCAGTATCCGCCCGGAGCGCCGGATGATGCTGACCTGCTCCACCGCCGCGGCCAGCACCGCCTCGCCCTTGGGCAAGTGCGGGGACTTCGATCCTTGGGCAGGGTGGGCGGACATGGTGGGCGGGGGAATGGCTTCAACACCGGTTTCTCTTTCCGAGCGAAGGGTGGAGTCTCCGGGAGCGAACGCCGGGAGGGCAAAAAACCATCCCTCGATTCTCAGCGATTTTTTTTCGCGGGGGGGGCATCGGGTTTGTTTTTCGCCACTGCGTTTCCGTCCGCACTTTGGCCGCTGGGCAGGATGTTGTCGGCGCTCACCGAGCCCTCGATCGTGGGATTGAACGCCCGGATGAAGCCGTGCCGGAACAAATTGGTGATCGTGGCGAACAGGCCGACCTTGGCGTCGCCGAATTTGCCTTCAAACGGAATGCGGGTGGCGACCTGGTCGCGCGCCTTGTTCTTCACCAGCCACGCCAGGCCGGCGACAATGTGCTCCCAGATTTGCGTGCCGATCCCCTTGTCCTTGTCCCCGACATTGTGGAAATCGATGTCCTCGAAAAACGGCTTCACGTAACCCTGAAACCCGCCGTCGCGCCCCGCCATCTCCCCGACGAGGCGAAACGTGCCCCGGCTCACGTCGACGTTCGCATAGGCCCGAAGCGACTCGTTCAGGGCGGGCAGGTTCACCTGGTCGAGCTTGAGGCTGAGGTGGAAATGCGGCTGGTCCGCCAGCGGCTCCGCCGCGAGGTAGAGCTTCAATTTTCCCGCGCCGAGGCTGTCGCCTTCAAGGGTGATCTCCGCCGGAAACTCCCCGCTCTCCGCCTCGCCCGGACGGTTGCGCAGGCCGATGGCGGTCGCCTGCATGTGCGTGATGAATACGTTCACGTTCGGCTCCCGCGTGGTGTCGACGTAGCGCAGGAGGCCGTCGGTGATTTCCAGATGAGTGATGTCGATCGGAAAGATGTCCTGGATCACGTCCTGCCAGCGGTGATCCAGGTCGGTCTGGCTCTCCTCCGCGCTCGGTCCCTTCACGAAATTGAGCTGGCCGCGGTCGATGTGGATCTTGCTGACGAATTTGCGGTGCCACAGCTCGCGCCAGACGAGAGACAGGTCGATTTCCTTCGCGAGAAAAAACGGTTCCCGCACGCGGCCGTTTTGCCGCAGGATGCCGAACCCGTGCAGGGTGTAGGCGCCGCGCCAGAGGTGGATGTCGATGTCGGTCACATAGCCGGTGTAATCCGGAATCCGGTGCAGGCGGTCGTTGATCAGACGCTTCGCCACGAAAGGCAGCGCCACGCGCGCGGCCAGCAGGAGCCCCGCGATGACCGCGACCACCAGGACGACCCGCCGCGGCCACGAACGGACCCGGCGAAGGAAGGGAGAGGAAGAGACCGGCATGCAGCCCCAACGATACGCCGGCAGCTCTGCTGTTGCCATAGGGCGTTGCCCTACCCCGCTAGCAGCCGAGGCGGGCGTTCCCGCCAGCCCTCGTCTGGCCGCACACCGCAATTCCGGAAGAAGAATCCGGTGGGCTGGGGTGAAGCCGGCCCCCCGGCGAAGATTCTGCCGGCTTTAGGAAACGGGACCGATGGCGGGGCAGCAGCCGCTCGGCCGGGTTCTGAAAGCCATCCGGTTTGAAACCCGCGCCAATGGCGACGTGCTCACCTGGAATACCGGCGCCCATGGCCGCGAGATTGCGTTCCGCACGAAGGAGGAGAAGGCCCCGGCCCGGATCGTCCGCGAAATCGTGGGGGACGATCTCCCTTTCGGCGGCACGTGGACCTATGAGCTGGCCGAGGAGGGCGGCGCGCCCCGTGTCACCCTGACCGAGGATGGTTTCATCAAACCCCCGTTCTTCCGCGGCGCCGCGAAGCTGTTCATGCAACCCGACGCCACGATGCGCGATTTCGAGAAATACTTCACTCTACGTGACGAAGCAGTAGCCCCGCGATCGGACAGGAATATCCGGCAGATTCCTGCAACTCGGGGCGAGTTGCCGGGTATTTCACGAAGCCAGCCGACGCCCGGTGCGAATTCCCGCGCCCGGCGGGCCGGCGCCATTGCACCGATGTTCAATGATCTTCGTTTCGCCTGCCGGATGCTCGTCGCGCACCGTTGGTTTTCAGCCGCTGTCATCGCCACCCTCGCCCTGGGCATCGGCATCAACACCACCGTTTTCACCCTGGTCAACGCCGTCCTCTTCAAACCCGTGCCCATCCCCGGCGGCGAGCGCATTGTCACCGTCACCAACCGGAGTCTCACCAAGCCCGACGAGCGGTCCCGCGTCTCCTGGGCGGACTACCTCGAATACAAGGCGCAGAACCGGACCTTTGAGGGAATCGAAGCCGCCGCGCGGAACCAGGGCGTGATCAGCGAACCCGGCACCCCCCCCGAGCGCTTCAGCCTGGCGCGGGTGACCCCGCGCCTTTTCACCCTCATCCGCACGCCGCCCATCATCGGTCGCGGGTTCGTTCCCGCCGACGGCCGGCCCGGCGCCGAGGCGGTCATGCTCCTCGGCCACGGGGTCTGGAAAAACCGCTATGCCGGCGCGCCCGACGTCGTCGGTCGCGCGGTGCGCGTGAACGGCCAGCCCGCCACCATCATCGGCGTGATGCCCGAGGGGTTCAAATTTCCCAACAATGAGGACTTCTGGATGCCGCTCGCGCCCGATGCGGAGCTGGAGAAACGGACCAACCACGGGCTGGAGCTCTTCGCCCTCCTCAAGTCCGGCGCCACGATCGCCGCGGCCGACGCCGACCTGGCCGTCATCGCCGGCCGGATCGCCCGCGAGCACGCCGACACGAACAAGGACCTCGGCGCCAGCGTGCGCACGTTCCACGAGACCTACAACGGCGACAAGATCAAGGCGGTCTTCCTGATGATGCTCGGCGCCGTGGGCTTCGTGCTGCTGATCGCCTGCGCCAACGTCGCCAACATGATGCTCAGCCGCGCCCTCGCCCGGGGCCGGGAGATCGCGGTGCGCGCGGCCATGGGCGCCACGCGCTGGCAGCTCGTGCGCCAGCTGCTGGTCGAGAGCGTGCTTCTGAGTTCGCTCGGCGGTCTGCTCGGTCTCGGTCTGTCGGCCTTCGGCGTCCATGCCTTCGACCTGGCGTCGCGGGACGTCGGCAAGCCCTACTGGGTTCTCTTCGAGATGGACTGGCGGGCCTTCAGTTATTTCGCCGCGCTCACCGTGCTGAGCGGCATCCTTTTCGGGCTCGTGCCCGCGCTCCGCGCCTCCAAGGTGGACCTCAACACCGCCATGAAGGACGGCACGCCCGGCGGGGGCAGCCACCGCGGCCGGCTGACCGGCGCGCTCGTCGTGCTGCAGTTCGCGCTGACGGTCGTGCTCCTCGCCGGCGCGGGGCTGATGGTCCGTAGCTTCTTCGCCGCGCAGGAACTCAACTCGTTCGTCCGGCCGCAGAGCATTTTCACCGCCCGCATCCAGCTGCCCGAGGGCAAGGGCGAGCACTACGCCGAGCCGCTCGCGCGCCGGCAGTTCTTCGAACAGCTCCTGCCCGCGCTCCGGGCGCTGCCCGGTGTCACCGCGGTGGCGGCCGCCGCCAGCTTTCCCGGCCTCGGCGCCGCGCAACGGGGCCTCGAGATCGACGGCCGGCCCAATCCCGATCCGAAGCAGCCGCCCCAGGCCGCGATGATCGTGCAGACGCCCAATTATCTGGCGACGATCGGCCTGCCCATCCTGCTCGGACGGGGTTTCACGGAGACCGACGGCGACCCCGGCAAGGAAGCCGTGGTGGTGTCCCGCGCCTTCGCCGCCAAGCACTGGCCCGGCGAGACGGCGGTGGGGAAACGCTTTCGCTTGCTGGAGAATGAAAAGCCCAAGGAATGGATGACCGTGATCGGCGTTTGCGCCGACCTCGTGCAGAATCCAAACGACAAGGACACGCCGCCCGTCGTCCACCTCACCTACCGCCAGGAGCCCTGGGGTTGGATGGGCATCCTGCTGCGCACCTCGGTCGACCCGGCCTCCCTCGCCACGCCGGTGCGCGCCACCCTGCAAAAGATCGACCAGGATCTGCCGCTCTTCGAAGTGCGGACCCTCACCGCGGCCCTCGAGAAGCAGCGCTGGTTCCTCAATATTTTCGGCACGCTCTTCACCGTCTTCGCGTTGACCGGCCTGTTGATGGCTTCGGTGGGCATCTACGCCGTGGTGGCGCAGACCACCGCCCGGCGCACGCGCGAGATCGGCATCCGCATGGCGCTCGGCGCCACCGCCGCCGCGATCGCCCAACTCGTGCTCACCCGCGGCCTCACCCAATTGCTCATCGGCCTCGTGCTCGGGCTGGGCGGGGCCATCGCCGCCTCGCGCCTGCTCGACAAGATCGGCTTTCTGATCGGCGTCTCGCCCCACGATCCGGTGGTTTTCCTCGGGATCACCGCGCTGCTGATCGCCATCGGCGTGGCGGCCTGCTGGCTGCCGGCGCGCCGGGCCGCCGCCATCGCCCCGATCGAGGCGCTGCGCACCGAGTGACGCGCGCCCGCGGGACCACTTTGCGTCCTCTTGCCGAAACCGCGGCCGGGTGGTAGCGTCTTGCTGAAGTATGCACCATGCCCCTACCCCGTTTCTGTGCGCAGCCTTGGCCTCGTTGCTGCTGCTGCCCGGGACGGTGCGGGCCGGCGGCCCGACGAACAGGCCGCTCCCCACGGAATCCAGCGAGGGACAATGGGTCTTCCGCCTCCTGCCGAACTCTTTTCAGAACAATCCGCTTGTGGACCAGACGATGATAACGGAAATGACCGAGGAGGGGAGAAAACTCCCGCCATCGTCGCCCGACAGCCCCGCCTACTATGTCGTCCAGTCCCTGGGTTATCACACGGAAGGGCACGACGCGGCCGCCGATCGTCCGCCCCCGTCGGACGCCTTGGAAAACAGCCTGGGACAAGCCCTCGCGATCAACGGCTATCTGCCCGCCGCACCCGGGCATCCGCCCACCCTGCTCGTCTTCTATACCTGGGGGGTGCATAGCAACCTTGACCAGGGCTCGGACGAGATTGGCGGGGCCTTCGTCGATGTGGGCCACAAAAACCTGCTCAGCCGCGCCGCCCTCGTCGGCGGGAACAAGTTCGCCGCCGAGTTGAAGGACGCCTTGCAGAAACACGACCTCCAGATGGAAAGCACGCGGATTGATCTCCTCGACCCGTTAAGGCTCTTCGTCGAACGCGATCCGAAAACCCGGCAGCTCTTCGAGCAGTCCAGGAACCGGTGCTATTTTGTCGTTGCTTCGGTTTATGATTATCGAGCGGGCGCCCGGGGTGAGCGCAAATTGCTCTGGCGCTCAAAAATGACGGTGGATGCGACGGGCGTTTCCATGACCGACACCCTGCCCGCGCTCATTCTGCATGCCGGCAAATACCTCGGTCGCGATATGCCCGAGTCGGCTACGTTCACCCAGCCGATCACCCGGACCGGCCAGGTCAAACTCGGCCCGCTGCAGGTCAAGGAATACCTGGACAAATCCACGCCGCCCCCACCCGCCGCGAAG
>JAYVZM010000206.1:0-4857 GCA_043783345.1 Verrucomicrobiota bacterium | reverse complement strand
GCGTGACATCAACAACGCGCCCATCTACATCCGCCTCGGCGAACGCCTGCGCGGCCCGGCGCCGATCAGAGTCGGCGCGGCGCGGCGCATCAAGATCGACAATGTCGTGGCGCACAACGTCGCCGCCCAGAGCGGCATCTTGCTCGCGGGCGAGCCCGGTCACTCCATCGAGGACGTCACGCTCAGCAACATCTTCATCGACTTCGTGGGCGGCGGCACGAAGGAACAGGCCGCGCGCGAAGTGCCGGCCCATGAGCCCGACCGCTACCCCGAGCCGGGCCGGCTCGGCACCATGCCCAGTTGGGGAATGTTCGCCCGCCATGTGAAGAATCTCACGTTGAACCGGGTCGAGCTCCGCACGGCGACCGTCGATCTGCGTCCGGTGATCCACCTCGACGACGTGGCCGAGGTGGCGTTTGACGCGGTGAAATTTCCGCCCGCCGCCGGCGCCCCGGTGTTTGTGCTGAAAAACGTTACCGGCTTTTCCCTCCACCACAGCCCCGGCCTGCCCGAGACCAACCGCCCCGGCCTGATCGCCGACGAGAAACTCTGAGGCGGGCCGCGGGAGGGGGTTTACGCGGAAAGTGTCCGGGCACTTGGCATAGTCCGGCCCGTCTCCGAACTTGCCGCACGAGGGCTCCCCCAAGACCCTCGTTTAATGTCCACCCCTTCGCCACGCCCCGCGGCGTCCCCGGCCGTTTTCCGCGCCGGCACCCTGACCTACACGGCCGGCGGTTTGCGCGCGGTCTTTGCCTGGCTGCTGGCGGGCGAGATCATCTTCACCCTGATCGACATGCTCGAGCCCAAGGTGCTGCCCGTGCTGCTCAAGCTCTATGGCGCCTCGGACAAGGAAATCGGCGTGATCGTGGGTTCGTTCAACGCGATCCTGCAACTCATCATCATGGCGCCGCTCGGCTACTATTCGGACCGGCTGCGCACGCGCTGGGGGCGGAGAATTCCCGTGCTGTTCTGGGCGACGCCCTTCGTGACCATCTTTCTCGCGATCACGCCGTATGCCCCGGAGATCGCCGCGTGGCTGCTGCGCTTTGACGGGACGGGGACGTGGCTGCGCGCGCTGCCAGTCGCGCCGGTCATCTTCGTCTTTGCCGCCCTCGTGATCCTGTATCGCAGCGCGCAGACGGTGACCAACGTCATGTTCTTCGGCCTCCTGCGCGACGTCGTGCCCGATACGCACATGGGCCGTTTCCTGGCGCTCTTCCGCGTCTTCGGCGCGGGCGGCACGTTCATCATCACCTATTGGCTGCTCGGGAGCATCACCACCCACAGCCGGGAGATTTTCATCGGCGTGGCGCTGCTCAACCTTGTCGGCTTCGGTGCGATCTGCTGGTTTGTGCGGGAGGGGCAGTATCCGGTGGTCAACGCCTCGGTGGAAAAGGAGGCGGGCAAGTCAGCCTTCGGGCACGCGGTGAAAGTATTCATCGCCGAATCCTACCGCCATCCGGTCTATCTCTGGGTGTATTTCATCCGCATCTGCCTTTACGGGGCGCTGCTGGGCCTGTCCGGTTTCATCATTTTCTTCCCGCAATACGAACTCGGCATGGACCTCGGCGCCGTCGGCCGGATGTTGTCGTGGCCGTCGCTGGTGTGGGTGGTAATCGCCTATCCGGTGGGCCGACTGGTGGACTCGCGCGGCGCGTCCTATGTCCTCGGCATCGGCCTCATCGTGATCACGCTCGGCTATGTGCTGTCCTTCTTCCTGGTCGTGGGGCCGTGGACGTTCCTTGCCTCCTCGCTGGTCACGGGCGTCGCCTTCTGGGTGGTGATGATGGCGCAGCTCAAGCTGACACAGGAAATCTTTCATCCCTTGCGCTACAGCCAGCTCGCTGGCGCCAACACCATCGTGCAATCGATCCTCATCGCGGTGGTGATCAGCCCCGGCTGCGGCTGGATTTTGGACGCCCTGAAAGGATGGCACTACACTTTCACGCTGCCGGTGGTGGGCGATGTCGTGCTCGGCCCCTATCGACTGGTGAATCTCATGCTTGGGGCCCTCTATGGTCTGGCCTGGTTCGGACTGAAGCAGGTCAAGCGCCACCAGGTTGCTCACGGCGGCCCCGACAATTACGTGGCCCCCCTCTGATGCCATGAATCCCCCTGCGCTGCTCCGCCCTGCCGGCATCCTGTTCGCCGCCGTCCTCTCGTTTGCCCAATCCGGGCTCACCGCGGCGGAAGCGGTCCTGCCGTGGGGCGACCAGGGCGACGGCACCTACCGCAATCCGATCCTGCCGGCCGATTATTCCGATCCCGACGTGATCCGCGTCGGCGACGATTTTTATCTGGTCGCCTCGGAGTTTCATTTCATGGGCATCCAGGTGCTGCACTCGCGCGACTTGGTGAACTGGCGGATCATCGGCCGGGTGTTCGACCGTCTGGCGATCGATCCGAAATACGACGAGCTGCGGGCCTACTCGCAGGGCACGTGGGCGCCGTCGCTGCGTTACCACGACGGCAAGTTCCATCTCTACGTCTGCACGCCGCGCGACGGCCTGCTGCACTACACCGCCACCAACCCGGCCGGTCCCTGGACCGGCGGCCTGATGAAGGCCGTGGACCAATGGGAGGACCCGTGTCCGTTCTGGGACGACGACGGTCAGGCCTACCTCGTGCACGGCAAGCTTGGCGCCGGCCCGCTCCTGCTGCACAAGATGAGCGCCGACGGCACGCAACTGCTCGACGAGGGCGGCGAGATTTATCACGGGCCTGTGGCAGAGGGGCCGAAATTGTTCAAGCGCGCCGGCTGGTATTACATCTCGCTGCCCGAGGGCGGCGTCGAGCGCGGTGGCCAGAGCATCCTTCGTTCGAAAAACATCCGCGGTCCCTACGAGCGCCGCGTGGTGCTGCCCGACGGCAGTCCGCATCAGGGCGGTCTCGTCGAGCTCGACAACGGCGAGGCGTGGTTCATCGGCTTCAAGTCGGTCGGCCACCTCGGCCGCGTGCCTTTCCTGCAACCCGTGAAGTGGGTGGATGGCTGGCCGGTCTTCGGTGACAACGGCCGGCCGGTCGCCGGCGGAAAGAAACCCGCGGTCGGCGCCGGCACGCCGGTCGGTCATCCGCAGGTCAGTGATGAATTCGATGCCGCGACGCTTCAGCCGCAGTGGCAGTGGAATCACAATCCCACGGCCGAGGCGTGGTCGCTGGCCGAACGACCGGGTTGGCTGCGTTTGCGCGGACAGCCGGCCGACGGGCTGACTGCGGCCCGCAACACGCTCACGCAAAAACTCTGGGGGCAGTCGGGTTCTTTCGAGGTTAAGCTCGATGTTACGGGCCTCGCGGAAAAACAGCGGGCCGGCCTGGCGTTCATGAGCGGAAAAATCTTCAACGCCGTCGGCGTGGAACGCGCGGGCGGAGTCAACCGCCTGTTCTGGGACGACCACGCCGGGCCGGTGCTCCCGGGGCCCGTAGTCTGGCTGCGCGGCGAATACCGCGGGGACACGGCGCGATTGCACTACAGCCTCGACGGCGCGGCTTTCACCGACACGGGCGCGGAAGTGAAACTGAAATTCAGCCAGTGGAAGGGTGCGCGGGTCGCGCTGTTCAGCTATGGTGCGGGCAACGGGGCGGCGGACTTTGACTATTTTCATTTCACGCCCGGCCTGGATCCCGTGCCCGTCTCGCTGCCCGATGTGACGCCCATCGACCGCGAAGCGCTGGTCCGGCGGCACAATCCGGTCGTCCGGAAGATGGACTACTCGGCGCCGCTCACCGTCGGCAACGGCGGTTTCGCGTTCACCGTGGACATCACCGGCCTGCAGACCTTCGGCGAGCAATACTACAAGAACGGCATCCCGCTGGAGACCATGGCCCGCTGGTGCTGGACCACTGACGAAAACCCCAGCGGCTACAAACTGGCGGACGCCAACCAGGATTACGTCCAGGCCGATGGCACAACCGTCTCTCTGCCCAGCAAACTCGGCACGCCTGCGTCGGACTGGCTGCGGCGCAATCCGCGCCTGCATCCCCTCGGCCAGCTCAGCCTCGAGTGGGACAAACCCGATGGCACACCGTTCACGCCGGCCGACATTCAAGAACCCGAGCAGACGCTCGATTTGTGGACCGGCATCATCACCAGTCGCTACAAGCTCGGCGGCGTGCCGGTGACGGTGACCACCAGCTGCGACCCTCAGATGGACACGGTGGCGGTCCGGCTTGAGTCGGACCTTGTAGTCGCGGGCAAGCTCCGCATCCGGCTCGCGTTTCCCCGCGGCCATGACACTGCGGTAAAAAACACCCCGGCGCTCGATTGGAGCCATTCCGAGATGCATCGCTCGGAGCTGGTGGCGCCGACCACCGTCGAGCGGAATATCTCTGGCACCCGGTATTTCCTTTCGAGCAACCGTCCGCTCCAACCGGCGGGGGCGCATGCATTCCATGTCGCCGGCGCGGAAGGCCGGCAGCTCGCCTTTACGGCAAGATTCTCAGTCGAACCGGTGACGGGCACCGGCTCGGTCGAAAAGGTCGCGGAAAGCAGTGCCGCCCATTGGGCGGAGTTCTGGCGGAGCGGGGCGGCAGTGGATTTCACCGGCAGCACCAATCCGCTGGCGTCGAAACTGGAAGAACGCGTGATTCTCTCTCGCTACCTCACGGCCGTGCAGTGCGTCAGCGACGTGCCGCCGCAGGAAAGCGGCCTCACCTGCAACACCTGGTATGGCAAGCACCACACGGAGATGATCGTGTGGAGCACCGCGCATTTCGTCCTGTGGGGTGAGACGGCGATGGGGAAGAAAAATCTCGACTGGTTCCTTGGGCAGCTCCCGTCGGCGCGTGCCCTCGCGGCGAGTCGCGGCCTGAAGGGCGCCCGTTGGGCCAAGATGGTCGGGCCGGACGGCCGGGAGAGTC
>JAYVZM010000205.1:0-4881 GCA_043783345.1 Verrucomicrobiota bacterium | reverse complement strand
GGTCCTGGGCCTTCTGGGTCTTCGGAAACGCGATGACGTCGCGGATGCTGGTGGTGCCGCAAAGCAGCGCCACCATCCGGTCGAGGCCGAACGCGATGCCGCCATGCGGTGGCGCCCCGTAAGTGAAGGCTTTCAGCAGGTAGCCGAAACGGCTCTCGACGACGTCGGCGGGAATCTTGAGGACCTCCTCGAAAACTTTTTTCTGCAACGCCGGCTGGTGGATGCGGATCGAGCCGCCGCCCAGTTCCATGCCGTTGAGAACCACGTCGTAGTGCTGGCCGCGCACGGCCTTCGGATCGGTGTCGAGCAGGGTCGCGTCCTCGGGGACCGGCGCCGTGAACGGATGGTGCGTGGCCACGTAGCTCTTGCGCTCCTCGTCGTAGGACATCAGCGGAAAATCCACGACCCAGAGAAAATTCCACTGGCCGGCGGGGATGCTGAGCTTGCCGCGCTTGACGAGCAACTGGGCCGCCTCGAGCCGCGTGCGGCCGAGAATGGCGCAGGCGCGCTCCCATGGGGCGGCGGCGAAGAAGACGATGTCGCCGTCCGCGATGGCGAGGCGCTTGGTCAGCTCGGCCTTTTCGGCCTCCGAGAAAAATTTGACGATGGGCGACTTCCATTCGCCCTTCTCGACCTTGATGAAGGCGAGGCCTTTTGCGCCAAGCGATTTGGCGATCTCCTCCAAGGCGGTGATCTCGCCCTGCGTGATGTCGGCCAGGCCCTTGGCGTTGACCGCCTTCACACAGCCGCCGGCGGCGACCGTGGAGGCAAAGACCTTGAAGCCGGATGCCTTGAACGTGTCGGAGAAATCCACCAGCTCGAGAGCGAAGCGCGTGTCGGGCTTGTCCACGCCATAGCGGTTCATCGCGTCGTGGTAGGCCAGGCGCGGGAACGGCACCGGCAGGTCGTGGTTGAGCACTTCCTTCCAGACCTTTTTCAGCATCCCCTCGAAGAGCGAGTAGATGCCCTCGCGGTCGATGAACGACGCCTCGACGTCGATCTGGGTGAACTCCATCTGGCGGTCGGCGCGGAGATCCTCGTCGCGGAAGCAGCGGGCGATCTGGAAATATTTTTCGACGCCCGCGACCATCAGGATCTGCTTGAACTGCTGGGGCGACTGCGAGAGCGCGTAGAACTGGCCGGGATGGATGCGCGACGGCACGAGGTATTCGCGCGCGCCCTCCGGCGTGCTCTTGAAGAGCGCCGGGGTCTCGACCTCGATGAAGCCCTGCCGGTCGAAGTAGTCGCGCACGGCCTTGGTGGCGCGGTGGCGGGTGATCAGGTTCTTCCGCATCTTCGGCCGGCGCAGGTCGAGGTAGCGGTAGGTCAGGCGCAGGTCCTCGTTGACCTTGTCGCCGCCGGCGTCCGTCAGCGGGAACGGCGGGGTGTCGGAAATGTTGTGCACGACCAGTTCGGTGGCATCAATCTCGATTTCCCCGGTCGGCAGGTTTTTGTTCACCATCGCCTCGGGCCGCAGCTCGACCTTGCCGGCGACCGCGATGACCGACTCGTCCTTGAGCAGCGCGGCCTCGGCCCGGAGGTTCGAATCGAATTTCACCTGGGTGATGCCCTGCCGGTCGCGCAGGTCGACGAAGATGATGCCGCCGTGGTCGCGGATGGAGTCGACCCAGCCAGCGAGGGAAGCGGTGGCGTGGAGGTCGGACTTGGTGAGCTGGGCGCAGTGATGGGTGCGTTTCATGGGGACGAACGCCCAACCAAACTGCCCGCCCCACCCCGGGGCAATCAGATTTTGGTCGGCTATGACACGATCAGGCTCCCGCCGGTCATTTCAAACCGTCGGGCAGGTCCGTCCACTGCAGGACGGGCCGGCCAATGTCCGCCAAGCTCCAAACTGCTAGGGCAGAGGCTCGCCGAAGGCCGGCGTCCAGTTGGGCGGATCGTTGAACAGCCAGAGGACTTCCGGGCGATGCACGGGCCGGTCGAGCCAGAAGTTGCGGTAGGTCACAAGCGCGTGGGGCATCAGGCGGTAAGTAAGCGAGGCCGAGAGATTGGTTCCGACCGCATAGTCCTGGATCGTATCGTGCCGCGCATAGAACTGATCGTAGCGATTCCAATCGTTGCCGGTGTTGTCATCGTTGCTGTCGAAGGCGATGTGGCAGGTGCGGCACGATGTCTTGACCACCTTGTGATAGAGGTCGTATTGCGGGGAGGCGGCTGCGCCCCAGTTCGTGGGTGTGTAGCTGTTGTCCTGGTTGCCGACGCCGCCTGGATACCAGCCGTCGATCAGGTCGAGGATGGGGGTGCGCGTGGCGCCAGTGCCGCTGATCATGAGGTTTTGGGAACGGAAAGCGGTCTGCTCGGCGGCGCTGGCGGTGGTGCCGCCGCCGGGGAACTTGTAGGTGGCGATATCCAGTTCGCGGAACTGGGAGCGATTGGCGCCGCTCAGACCGGCGACCGTGGTGCCTGAATTGCCGCCGTGGCAATTCAGGCAGAGGTTGGGCACGAACTTGGCTCCGAAACCGTCGAGATCGGCGGCCTTCTGGCGTTCGGTGCCGGCCACACCGTCGAGATCGGCATAGACAAAGAACTTCACCACCGGGGTGGTGTCGGCCTGGCCCTCGACCGGAGAGAATTCCATGCACACGGTCGCGCCCGGCTGGCTGTGGGCCGCGGCATCGTCCGCGAAGACGGGGTTTTGATCGAAGGGGCCTCCGCGCGAGTAGTTGGTGACATAGGCCGCGAGCGTGCCGGTGGTGGTATTGCGGAGGAAATGCATGTCGCGCCCGGAGCCGAGATCGTTGTTGTTGAGGTAGGACGTGCGGGTGTAGGTGTAGCCCGCCACGCCGGGATCACCGCCGGTGGCGCTGAAGCCGTTCGTCGCCCACCACTGTTCAAGCGTGTCGCGCGCATTGGCCGTCGGGGAGACAAACGCATAGTAGGCGTCGGCATTGGCGGACGAACCCGCGCCCCGGAACGTGAGGAACGGGCTGCCGGGATAGCCACCCCAGAGCGCATTGAGCTTCAGCGTCACGGGCTTGCAGTCGGTATAAGGCGAGGCGGGCCAGAGGTCCGGGCTGGCGGGCCCGCTTTGCACGATATTGCCCGCCAGCGCGACCCCGATGGCCCCGACGGTGTTGCCGTCCTCGACGATGACGTTGGTCAACAGGTTGTGATTGGTGTCGAGAATTTCGAGTTTAACATTCGTAAGCTCGGGGATGCGGAAGATGGCGTTGAGATTCCCGTCCAGGACGACCTCCTTCACCTGCGCAAAATCGACGCCGCCCGGGACGTCGGAGACACGCATGATCAGGCCGGTTGGGATTGAGCTGTCGCTGTGCACGCGCACGCAGGAGACGGGGCCGGTTTGATCCATATTGATGGTGGAGAAATGGGTGACCTTGGCGTTATAGACCCCGGTGGTCGCATCGAGAGTCGCCTGCCCCATCGGTTTCCATGAACCGTCCTTGTCATCATAATGCCACACATCGATATTGGCGCGGGCTTGTGCGCGCATGCTGGCGGGAATCGGCACACTGAGGTCGGCGGTTACACCGGGCTTGAGATTGAGGTGACGGCCCGTGCCGTCGGTGAATTCCGCGAAAGCCATGCCGTAGGATATCAAGCCGACGGCATTGCCGGCGGAGTCGACGGCCGCAAAATCGCCCGGAGCCTCGTTGGCCCCGATATCGAGGGTGGCGAAGGCCGCCGTCACCGCGCCGGACGCGGGATTGCCCGTGTCATCCACCAGAGCGTCGGCCGGCAGATTGAGGATCGCGCCCTTGAGCTGCTTTTTCTCCAGGTTGGACCGCCGGTCGGTGATCGTGACCTTTTTGGCGGGATCAATGGTCTGCACCTGCGCCGGCACCAACTCCCATGACTGGCCGCTGACCGGCCGGTCGAACAGGCGCGAAAATGCGACAAACCCGGGCTTGGTGATGTTGAGGATATACCGGTCGGCCAGCGGGACATCCACCCGGAAATAACCCTTGGCGTTGCTCGTGGCCGTGGCCCGGCCGTTCAACGTCACCTTCGCTCCGGGTATCGGCACCCGCCCCGGTCCCACGACCGAGCCGGTGACAACCACCCCCTTGGCGCCGACGGCAAGGTCGAGACGGCCCTGCGTGTCGCCGCCCCGGCGGTCGGAAATGGTGGAATAGAGCGTATAGGCACCAGGTCGACCAGGCAGCTTCCACGCAAAGGACGCACCGCTGCCGACAACCACACCGCCGGCATCGCGCCAGGTGATGTCGAGGGCGTCGCCGTCCGCGTCCGCCACCAACGCCGTCACGTCCACCGTGGAACCCGCCGCCGCCGCCGTGACCACCTTGCCGCCCTGTCGCGCCACGACGGCGTCGAGCCGCGGGCGCCGGTTGTTGAGTGTGATTTTGACATATTCCGGTGCACTGCCGGCGGCGAGCGCCTCGCCCCCGTTGCTGCCCAGGCTGGTGGCGCGAAGTTGGTGCACCCCCGCCGGTGCTTCCGCATTGGCAAACTCGCCGGCGAAATTGGCCCGCACGCCGGGCAGGGCGCCGCCCTGCACCTCGACCGAGGCGGTGCGCTCGATCCCGGCAACGGGATCGCTGAACCACGGGGAGCCGCCGTCGGCCAGCTTCACCAGGCCGGTGACAACGCGATTGCCCGCTTTCGCCGCCAATTCGAGCGGCAAGGGATACTGGGTATGGCCAGAGATGACGATCGATGTGCTGTAGTGTCCGGCCGCCCAGCCGCGTTGATCCGGCCATTCCAGCACGTAGGTGCCGGCCTTCACCACGGGAAATTCATAACGCCCGAACAAGTCGGTTTTCTGCGTGAGAGCCAGCCCCGTGGTCGCATGGCGCAGTCGAATCTCGATGTCCGGCAGGGGAATCGGGTGGTCTGCAACGGTGGCACCCTTGCTCTGGCCGGGCCGGTCGGTCGCAC
>JAYVZM010000204.1:0-28391 GCA_043783345.1 Verrucomicrobiota bacterium | reverse complement strand
GTCATTGGGCGGGCGGAGCGATGTGGCCTTGTCGGAACTGATGCTGGCGGAGGTGTATGGTCTGCTGCGCAATCCCGCCATCCAGCCGCGGCCGCTTTCCGCTCCGGCGGCGGCCGGGATCATCGAGGGTTATCGCCGACACCCGCGCTGGCGCATCGTCGGGTTTCCCACCGAAGGCCGGCGGATGCACGATGCCATCTGGAAAAAAGCCGCCGAACCGGGCCTCGCTTTCCGGCGAATCTACGATCTCCGGCTGGCTTTCAGCCTGCTGCACCAAGCGGTGGAGGAATTTGCCACGATCAATGTGAAGGATTTCCAAGGCCTGGGGTTTCGCCGCGTGTGGAATCCCCTCGCCGAAAAGTCACCCTGAGCCATGCCCTCCGAAGCCCAGGCCCGCATCGCGATCAACCGCCTTCCGGAGGAGGCGGGCTGGCGGTTTCTCCCTGACGCCCAAGGCCGGCGGGAGAACATCATCTGCGAGCACCGGGCGAAGAAGAAAACCTTCGCGCCCAACGTGGACCTCGGGGCGGATTTCGAGCACGCGCCGGATGGGTTTGTCGATTATGTGCTGCTCAACACCGAGGGCCGGCCGGTGGCCGTGGTCGAGGCGAAGAAGGAGAGCATCGACCCGCTCACCGCCAAGGAGCAGGCCCGGGCCTATGCGGTCGGACTCGGCGTCAGCCTTATTTCCTGAGCAACGGGCTCGTTCACTATTACTGGAATCTCCGGCAGGGAAACCCGGTGAAGATGTCGCGCTTCCTGCCGCTGGAAGAGCCCGGCAAGGCGGCAGAGTGGCGGCCGGACTCCGCCCGGCTGGCCGCCGTCATGGTGGACGAGAACTATATCGCGATTTCACAGGACGCCGCGTGGCCCACCTACTCCCCGGCCGACCGCACCACCGCGATGGTGAACAAGAAGATTCGCCTGCTCCGCGACTATCATCATTGGGATTTTGCCCGGCGTCGCCACCCGCGAGCAGCTGGCGCAGGAGCATTTTGTCCGCTTCCAGGCCACGCAGGAGAGCGAGGCCACCAAGATCCGTGAACTGGGCCGCATCTTCCACGCCTATGTGCTCGAGGGTGAAGTGCGCCGCTTGA
Source organism: Verrucomicrobiota bacterium (assembly GCA_043783345.1). Taxonomy (GTDB): domain Bacteria; phylum Verrucomicrobiota; class Verrucomicrobiia; order Opitutales; family Opitutaceae; genus Lacunisphaera. The sequence continues at coordinate 27,294 of JAYVZM010000204.1, read as the reverse complement.
TCGCAGCCGGTGACTACGCAGCCCTGCGCACCCGTGATGCCGGGGTATATCAAAGCCTGAAGGTGATCGGGCCGGGGGGACTGAAGCCGTTACTTGCCTATATTCAGGCCTACGTGCCGATGGACGACTTGGTCCGCGTAGCTTGATGCCAAGCTCGGTCTGAAAAGGCACCGCCGATGGCTTTACCGTCCGGTCTCCATTCGCGCCATCGCTTTGCTTCAGCGCGTTCGTTTCGGCGCGGCGGAGCATCCTTCGCGGCCCCTGCCGTGTGTGTCATGCGGCAGTTCTGGCTTTTCAGCCCGGTAACTTGCCTCCACGATTCCCGCAAACGGGCCAGCGTCGGCTCACCGGCGCCATACATCATCGTCCTTTCACCGCCACTCGCGCCCCCGCGCCCGTCATGCCCACGCCCCGACAACGCCTCATCCTGTGCCTCGACGGCACCTGGAATAACCGCAACGACAGCACCAATGTCGTTCACCACTGCAATCTCGTGCGGGCCGGCGAGGTTTCCGCAAAGGGCGGCCCGGTGTTTCTCCAGAAAAAATACTATGATGCGGGCGTGGGCACTGGCGTGCTCGACCGGATCACCGGCGGTGGCTTCGGTTTCGGCCTGGAGGAAAATGTCTGCGAAGCCTACGACTGGCTCGTCGAGCATTACCAGGACACACCCGCCGGGCCGGACGATGAGATCTACGTCTTCGGCTTTTCGCGCGGTGCCTATACCGCGCGTTCCCTCGTCGGTCTGATCGGGTGCTGCGGACTGCTGCGGCGCGGGGCGCCGCTGAGCGTCAACCAACTCTGGCGCGCGTATTGCCTGATCGGCCGCACGCGCGAGGAACGCTCGACGCTCCTCGAACGATTGTTCGGCGAAGACCCGCCGCCGATCCGCCAGATCACCGACCTCGTTTCCGACCCGTGGAACACGCCGCCTTCCAGCCCCCGCGCCCGCGACCTCAACGACACCGAGCAACTCCTCGTCCAGTGGTCGCGGCGGGTGAAGATCACCTTCCTCGGGGTTTACGACACCGTGGGCGCGCTGGGGATCGACGCCCTCGCGATCCCCGGCCTGAAGAGCAAGCTGGCGCTCCACCACAACATGCGGCCGACGACCCTGATCGAGCATTGCCGCCATGCGCTCGCCCTCCACGAGCATCGCAGCAGTTTCTCGCACACCCCGTTCCGCGCCTACTCCGGTCACGGCCCGTCCCGCGCCCACGACATCCACCCGCCCCCAGCCCCGGCGGATCTTGAAGCCTACTGGGCCAAGGAACGCGCCGACTGGGAAGGCCGGATCGAACAGCGCTGGTTCGTCGGCGCCCATTCCAACATCGGCGGGGGTTACGACAGCAACCGGCTCACGCTCCGGCCCTTCGAATGGATGCTCGAAAAAGCGGTCGCCTGCGGCCTCGCGTGCGAGCCCTTCCAAGCCCACGCCGGCAGCGCACCCCTGCCCCTCCCGCGCGATTCCTATGCGGAATTCGCCCGACCCTTCTGGAGCACGATCTTCCGGGCCAAGCGCAACTATCGACGGCTCGCTCCGCCGGACGAAATCACCGCCTCGCCGCCCAAGAGCCTTTTCAACCACCGGTCCGCCCCGGGATTCAGCCTGCACACGATCAACGAAACGGTCGACGACTCGGTCGCGACTTACTTCGCGCCCCGGAAACCGCCCGCGCCAGCGCCGCCCCCGGAGCCGCCACCCAACCTGGTCGAATTCGCGCGGCGCGATCCACCGCCGCCCAAGCTGGCCGCGATCGCCGCCCGGGAGTTGCGCCATCCCTGGATCGGCCGCGACTGGATCGGACACGGCGCCGTCGTGCTGCTCGCCTCGTTCGCTGCCGCCGGACTGCCCGCGGCCCGGCGGCTCTTCCTGCCCGGGTTCGGCGGACCTTTCACACCGGGGGAGCTGGCCGCCGTGGCGTTCCTGTTTGTCGCGGTCGATTGGATCGAGAGCCGCGTGAATTTCCGGCAGGCCCTGTGCGGCGACGGTCCCGCGGGCCGCGCGTTGCTGGATTCGATCTATTGGACCCGGGCGGGCGGGGTCGTCCTCAGCCTGCTCGGCTTGTTCTTCTGCGGCTGGCTCTGGGGTCACATGGGGTGGGATGCCAGCTCGCGCGCGGAGGTCCGCCGGCAGGCGTTCGATTTCGTCGCCCGATGGTGGCCGGTGCCGCTGGGGGCTCTCGCGGGCGTGTTGCTCACGACGATCCTCGATTGGCCCGATGGCCCGCGGTGGCGCGCCGCCACTGGCGCCCTGGCCGGCACGGCCGGGACGATCCTGCTGGTGCCGGCGCTGTGCTGCCTCGTGTTCTTCATCAGCCGGCTGACCGCCCCGCTGGCTTTTTCCTGGCCGGGAGTCACCACCGTGGAGGGACGCGCCACTACGTTCGCCGGGGCGCTCCTGCTCCTCCAGGTGTCGCTGTTCTATTTCGTGCGCGCGTTTTCCTGGGTCGGTGAACCCTTGGCGCAGGCCAACCTCGGTTCGATCACCGGCCTCCAATGGTGCGCCTCGCCCCGCCAGGTCGGCGCCTACCTTGAATCGCTCCGGGCGAAACTGGCTTGCCCCTGGCGGGACGCTGATGCCGTGAACGGCCCGGCCGCCCGCCGGGTGCGAGAAATTCTCGGCGAGGCCATCGCGCGGGACATGCTTGGCTTCATCCCCGTCTATACCGCGGTGCTCACGTTTGCGCTCTGGTTCGCCGCCAACCGGGAATTCGGGCTGCGGTGGCACTGGCCGGCGGGCGAGCTGGCGGGCCTGCCCTGCTGGCTGTTGATCCCGCTGATCGCCGCAACGGCCGATTACCTGGAGGATGCCTGCCACCTGCTCTACCTCCGGTTGCATGCGGCCAACTCCCTCGACAAAGCCTGGCTCTGGCTGGTCACTGTGCCGGCCCTTGGCGCCACCACGGTGAAGACCCTGGCCTTCCTCGGCGCCTTGGGAGCCGCGGGCGCTGCGCTGGTGCAGGGCACCGCCCGTCTGGCCGCGCGGAGCAGCCATGCGGGCTGGCGCGCCGTGCCCGCCATGACCATCTCGAGCGTGGCCGCCGTGTTCATCATCGCGCTCGTCGCGGGCATCATCGGGTTCCGCCTCGCCCAGTTGTCCAAGCCACCGTCGCCGGCCTCCCCCGCCCGGTAATCGCAGTTTGCAAAGGGGACCGGGCCGGTTTTCCTCAACGACTGCCCATGTCCGCCGCTCCCATTCCCGTCACCGTCCTCACCGGCTTCCTCGGCGCCGGCAAAACCACGCTGCTCAACCGCATCCTCACCGAACAGCACGGCAAGAAGATCGCCGTCATCGAAAATGAGTTCGGCGAAGTCGGCGTCGACAACCAGCTCGTCATCCAGAGCGACGAGGAAATCTTCGAGATGAACAACGGCTGCATTTGCTGCACCGTCCGCGGCGACCTCCTCCGCATCCTCGGCCGCCTGATGAAGCGCAAGGACCGGCTGGACGCCATCCTCATCGAGACCACCGGTCTCGCCAACCCGGCGCCCGTGGCCCAGACCTTCTTCACCGATCCCGAGATGAAGGAGCAGTTCCGGCTCGACGCCATCGTCACCCTCGTCGACGCCAAACACATCCTGCTCCACCTCGGCGACTCGCCCGAGGCGGTCAAACAGATTGGCTTCGCCGACGTCATCCTGCTCAACAAAACCGACCTGGTCACACCCGCCGAGCTTGCCACGCTCGAGAAACGCATCCGTGGCATCAATGCCGTCGCCAAGGTCCACCGCACCCAGAACGCCAGCCTGCCGCTGGACCAGGTGATCAACATCGGCGGCTTCAACCTCGAGCGCGCCGTCGAAGTCGACCCGCAGTTTCTCGAGACGGAATATCCCTTCGAGTGGGCCGGCGCCTACGACCTCACCCCCGGCACCTACGAGCTCGCCATCGGGCACGACGACGAGGACCACGGCCACGAAGGCCACGACCACGACCACGAGTGCGACGAGGATTGCGGCCACAATCACAACGAACTCGACGTCGTCTTTGTTCCCGTGGGCACCGAGCCGGCCGGCGCCGGTTCGTGCGCGATTCATTTCGCCGGCCCGCCGGGTGAAACGGTGCTGGATGCCACCATCAAAGCCGCCGTCCTCACTTTTTCCGACTGGGAGAAAATCACCCTGCCCGGCGAGACCATCGAGCCCGGCAATCTCCTGCACCGGCTGAAGCTCACGGACGAGCACGGCCATTTCCCCGTCAAGATCTCGACCGCCGGCCACTACCTCCTGGTCACCGGCCACGACGTGCCGACGCACCTTCACGGCCCGGACGGCAGCATCGTCCGCTACCTTTGGGACAAAGGCTTCCGCCACGAGCATTCGCACGACGAGGAGGTCTCGTCGGTCGGCATCAGCGTCGCCGGTGAGCTCGACGGCAAGAAGCTCAACGAGTGGATCTCGAAGCTGCTCCAGACGAAGGGCGGCGATATTTTCCGGATGAAGGGCGTGCTGGTGGTCAAGGGCACGAAGAAGCGCCTCGTCTTCCAGGGCGTGCACATGCTTTTCGACGCGAAATTCGACCGCGAGTGGAAGGACGGCGAGAACCGCACGAACACCCTCGTCTTCATCGGCAAGAACCTCGACCGCGCCGCGCTGACCGAAGGCTTCAAGGCCTGTCTGGCGAACTGACCGCTATTCGGTCATGGGCTCGCCGCCCCGACCGCCCGCTTCGTCACCCGCCCGCCGCGCGCCGCCGTGAAAACTTGCCCGCGGCCGGGCAATCCCAACGCTGGGCCCGCATGAGCCGCCCCGCCCGCCTGCCGCTTTTCTGGCGAATTCAGATCGCCAGCTGGGTGCTGTTTGCCCTCGCCACCTTTCCCCTGAAACTCGCGGCTTTCCCGCCCTTCAGCGCGGCCGTGGTCATCACCCTGACGCGCGAGCCGCTCGGTTTTTTGCTCACCTGCGGACTGCGCCTCCTCTATCGTCGCCTCTTCCGGCGCGAGGAGCGCAGCCTGCAACTCGTGCTCGTCGTCATTGGCCTGTCCGCCGTCGCGGGCGTCGTCGACGGCCTGCTGGGCCGGGCCGTCAGCGGCCTGCTCGGTCACCGCGAGGATTTCCTGCTCACCCTCGGCGTCAGCGCCTTCCGCGGCACCCTCTACGTAACGTGGAGCCTGCTCTATTTTTGGATCAAGGCAGTCCGCGCGGGACGGGAACGCAAACTCGCTCTCGCGCACGCCGAGACCAGCCGCCGCGAGGCCGAGTTCCAGCTGCTCCGCGCCCAGATCAACCCGCACTTCCTCTTCAACGCCCTCAACACCATCCTCGCTACGCTCGAGCCGGGCCAGACCCGCCCGCAGCGTGTCGTCGAGGGCCTCGCCGATTATCTGCGCTACTCCCTCCAGCACCGCGCCGACCAGCTTGTGCCGCTGGGCGCCGAATACGACGCCACCCTGAGCTACCTCGCCGTGGAACAGGAGCGCTTCCGGGACGAATTGATCGCCGACTGCTCGATCGAGGAGCCGGTGCGCCCCGCGCCCGTGCCCGCGGTTCTGCTGCAACCCCTGATCGAGAACGCCCTGAAATTTTCGCGCCAGACCTCCGAGCCGCCCTATCGTGTCCGTGTGCGTGTCACCGGCCCTTTGCCGGGCGACCGGCCCGGACAAACACCGGCCGGCCAGCAGGCCGGAACGGTGCCCCCCGGTGCCATCCACCTTGAGGTTGCCAACACCGGCGCGTGGGTCGAACCCTCCGCCGCGCCCGGCCCGCACGGCACGGGTCTCGCCAACCTCCGCCAGCGGCTCGCCCTCCTCTACCCCGACCGGCACCGCCTCGAAACCACCGCGGCCGACGGCTGGGTCCGGATCAGCGTGCTGCTCTCTACAACCGAAAATCTGAACCCGAAGATCGAAAATGCTTAAGGCCCTCCTCGTCGACGATGAACCGCCCGCCCGCGACCTCCTGCGGCGGCGGCTCGCCGCCCATGCTGCCACCGTCCAGATCGTGGGCGAGGCGCGCAGCGTCGCCGACGCCGCGGAAAAATGCGCGCGCCTCCGCCCCGACCTCGTGTTCCTCGACGTGCAGATGCCGCGCGAGGACGGCTTCGCGCTCCTGCCGCGCCTCACGCCGCCGCTGCCCGCGGTGATCTTCGTCACCGCCTACGACACCTTCGCGGTCCGCGCCTTCGACGCGAACGCCGCCGACTACCTGCTGAAGCCGGTCACACCCGTCCGCCTGGCCCGCGCCCTCGCGCGCGTCATCACGCCCGCCGCCTGTGCGTCGGGTTCCGTCGGATCGTTCGGACCGGACGACACGATCTTTCTGCGTTCAGATGACGGCCTGCGTTCGGCGCCGGTCGCCTCGCTCACGCACATCGAGGCCGAGGAAAACTACACCCGCGTGCACCTCGTGGATGCGCCTCCGCTCCTCGTGCGCCGCACCATGGGCGAGTGGGAAAAGATCCTGCCAGCCGATCTCTTCGTGCGCGTCGAGCGTTCGCTCCTCATCAACCGCACCGCCGTCCGGCAACTCGAAGTCGTTTCGCGCGACATCGCGCACGCACACCTCGCCGGTCGCCGCGAGCCCCTCGCCCTCGCCCGCCGCGCGTCTCTCCGGCTCCGCCGGCTGCTCGAACGCTGACGGGGCAGGGACGCCCGCTTCGTCACTCGTTCGGGCCTTTTCATCACCATCAACTCGCGAACGCGGGTCCCCCGGCTTTGGCTCCGGCGCATGTCCACGCCCACCCTCTTCGCTCGCGCGCAGGCTCTTCTCCGGCGTCGCGCCGCCCAGACCGCCGCCGTCGCCATCGTCCCGCTCGCCCTCGCCGCCCAGACTGCCCGCGCCCAGGTCGTGCTGACCAGCATCGAGGCTGGCTTCATCGACGCCAGCGGCAGCCGCTTCGCCTTCGGCTCTGCTCCCAACGCCGCCGGCTTTTTCACTTCCTCCAGCCTCTTCAATTTCTCCTCCGCCACCTCGGCCACCGGCTTCACCCTGGCCGGCGACCTCCATTTCGACGCCACGCAGCACCCCGACGGCGCCGGCGAAGATCCCGGAATCAGACAACGCTACCTCAGCCTCACGGGGACTTGGGACAATAGCTACACTGGCCACCAGCCCCTGCAGATCACTTTGTCCGGCAGCTCCACCTTCACCGGCTCGATGCCCTACATTATGCTGAACTACGCCGACCAATCCACCGGCAGCGGGGGCTACGTCAGCGATGCCTCCAGCGGCGGCAATTACCAGATCACTTTTGACGACACCTCACTCTCCACCGGCGCCCGCGGCAGCTTCACCCTCGACCTGACCTATATTTGGGCCCCCTCACCCGCCGACGCCTCCTCGCTGCTTGTCGACACGTTCACGCTCAGCGCCGCCACCACCGCCATCCCCGAGCCCTCCACCTACGCCGCGCTCCTCGGTGCCGCCGCCCTCGCTGTCGTGATCGCCGTCCGCCGCTCCCGGCGCGTCGTGGTCTGAGCCGGGCCCGCGCCATGCCGCGCCGCGTCCTCCTGTTGCTGCCGCAGGCGCCGCAAGATCCGTCCAGCGGCGCCGCGCGGTCCCTCCGCACCATCTGCCGGCTCCTCGCGAACAGCCGCCTGCCCGACGGCACCCCGGAGTTTTCCGTCCGCGCCGTCGGCACCACCGCCAGTGACCGCGGGAGCTGGCCGAACGGCGAGCCCGCCGCCGCGCTCGCCGCGATGGGATTCTCCGCCACGCGCCAGCCCGTGCCCGGCGAACCGCGCGCCGCGCTCCTCGCTTTCGATGACCATGGCGTCTTCACCCGGCTCGTGGACACCGGCGGCCGACCCGGTGATCTCCGCGCGTCCGGGCAACGCACGCTGGACGCCCTGCTCACCGACGAACTCCGCACGGTGCCGCCCGACATCTGTCTCACCTTCGGCGGCCACTCCGCCGATCATGCCCGACGCACCCGCGTCCGCACCGCCGGCGCCGCCGTGGTCTTCGGGCTCCGGCAATGGGGCTATATCCATGCTCCGCGCAATTTTTTCACGGCGACGCACGCCATCGACGCCGTGCTGACGCCCAGCGAATTTCTCCTGCACCGCTACCGCGAGACTCATCAAATTCCCGCCGGCGCCGGCCTGCCCTCTGCGCTGGATCCCGCCGAGATCGTCGCCCCCGAACCGCGCGAACCGGTGTTCGTCACCTTCATCAATCCGTCGCAGGAAAAAGGCGTGTTCTTTTTCGTGCGGCTCGCCGAGCAGCTTGCCTTGCGCCGGCCCGACATCCCGCTGCTCGTCCAGGAATCGCGCGGCACCCGCGACACCTTGCTCGCGGCCGCCCGCGCCGGCGGCATCGACCTGGCGCGCTTCGAAAACATCCTCGTCTCGCGGCCGACCGCTAGCCCGCGAGAGATCTACGCCCACGCCCGCCTGTTGCTCGTGCCGAGCGCCTGGGAGGAACCGGCCGGCCGCGTCGTCAGCGAAGCATTGCTCAACGGCGTCCCGCCGCTCGTCGCCGACCGCGGCGGCCTGCCCGACGAGGCCAACGGCGGCGGCCTCGTCCTGCCGCTCCCGCCCGATTTTACTCTCGCCGCAACCCGTCCGGTGGAAGCGACCGCCGTGCAGCCGTGGGTGGACGCGATCGAACGCCTCTGCAGCGACGAGACCGCCTACGCCGCCGCCTGCACCCGCGCTCGCGCCGCGAGCCGGCGCTACCTCGTCGAAAACGTCGCCCCGCTCTACTGCGATTTCTTCCGCTCGGTTCGCCGGGCCGTCGTCGAGCCTGTCCGCGAGACGGTGGCAACCTGACCTTCCGGCCGACGGTGGACGGAAAGCTCCAAGCTCCAATGAAACACCAGCTTCGAATCATCAACCGTTGGCGCACTCGGGCTTTGGAAATTGGGAATTGAACATTCTTTGGAGCTTGGATGTCGGCGCATGGAGTTTTCCCATCCAATCGATCGCCACATTCCGCCTCTGCCCAAACTTCCAATGACCGGACACCTGATCGTTGCTCCTACATTCCCGGCAAGCCCAATTGCCCTTCGGCATCATCGATGGTCTTGGGCCAGTCGCGCTTGAGCAACCGCGAGAGAGAACGATCCGCCAGCCGCGATCATAAGGTGCAGCACCAGCCAGCGGTCGCCCTAGAAGCCGAACGCGATCCGCTTTCCCAGCCGCCGCAGCGCCGTGATGCGGCGGCCGATCAGCGAGTCGATGGACGGCACCGCCGTTCGCAGCACGAAGAAATTCTTCATCCGGATCTTCTCCAGCACCTGGCCGACCACGCGCCGCTCCAGCGCCTCGAGATAAACGGTGAGATCGGGCAGCTCCGGCATGGAACCCGTCCTTGCGGCCAACCAACCGCCCGGGGCAAGCCCGGACTGCCCCCGCCCGACCTGCTCCTCCTTTCTTGCGGTTTCAGTCCGCTCGCGGCAGCTCCATCGCAAACACGGAGCCCTGAGGTTCGCGCGGCGCATGGCTCACACGTCCGCCCATCGCCTCCGCCAGCGTCCTGACAATGTAGAGTCCCAGCCCCGTGCTGCCCTCGCCGCGCTCATGGCCCGTTACGGCATGACGGCGGCCTGACTCCCGTCTTGCGCGCCGCGGGCGGCGTGCGCAAGTTGCGGGCGATGCAATTCGCCAAACACTGGGCCGCGACCCTCGACGACTACGTCATCGACCTTGCGTGGTCGCCGGACGGCGCGACGCTTGCCACCGCGTCCGCCGCGGGCGGCATCACGCTATGCGACGCCGCGACCGGGGCAGTGAAGCATGCCCTGCCGGGCCACGAGGATGGCGCGAATTGTCTAGCATGGGCACCGGTCCCAAACCCTCAATGTCCAACCCTCAACTCTCCACTTCTCCTGGCCACCGGCGGTCAGGACGGGTGCGTCCGCTTCTGGGATGCGACAATCGGAACGCAGACTGCCGAGACGAAGCTTGGCAACGCGTGGGTTGAACATCTGGCGTGGCAACCGGTAGGCAGCCAGCTTGCTGGCGCTGCATCAGGCGCGAGCAAGCTCGCTGGCCCACTTCTTTTTGCCGCCGCGGGGAAAAAACTCTTTGTCTTGAAGCCTGACGGTTCGATCACCCACACTTTTGCCGACGCTCCGAAAACCATCTCAGCGCTCGCGTGGCGGCCGGACGGCGGGGCCTGCGCGGCGGCCTGCTTCGGCCATGTGGTCTTGTGGGACGCGGAGGCTTTCACGGCGCAAAAGGAATTCCCCTACGGCAACGCCATCCTCGCCCTCACCTGGTCGCCCGACGGCCGCTGGCTCGTCGCCGGCTGCCACGACAATGCCGTGCATCTCTGGGTGCCGGCCGAGGACCTCGAACTCCAGATGAGCGGCTATGAGACGAAGCTGAAGGAACTCTCCTTCAGCCGCGACTCGAAGTGGCTCGCCACCGGCGGCGGACGCGACGCCTGCATCTGGGATTGCGCCGGCGCCGGCCCCGAGGGCCGCGAACCGCTGCTGCTGCCGCACACGGCCCGCGTCTGCGCCGTGGCTTTCCAAAACGAACACGGCCTGCTCGCCACGGCGGCGGCCGGCGGGGAATTCTGCCTCTGGGCGCCGACGCGCAAGAACCCGCTGGTCGCCGAGGTGAAGATGCCCGCCACCGCCACCAAGTTCGCCTGGCGCCCCGACGACACCCTCCTGGCCGTGGGCACGGAAAAAGGAGCACTCTATGTCTTTAAACTGGAAACCTAGCATCGGCCTGGCCCTGACGCTCGGCGTCGCCGGTTACGCCCTCGAGATTCGCGAAATTCCAGCGCCCGCCGGGCCGGGAGCGCTGGGCTCCTCCCTCACGCAGGCGCCCGATGGCACCGCCTACCTTTCCTGGCTGGAGCCGGCAGGTGACAGCGGATGGGCGCTGAAATTCAGCCGGCTCGACGCCGCCCGCCCGCGCTGGAACGAGGCACGCACCATCGCGCGGGGCTCCGACTGGTTCATCAACTGGGCCGATTTCCCCGTCCTGGCCGTGCAGCCGGACCGGCTGACCGCCATCTGGTCCGTCAACAATCCGGCGACGGAAGGTCACGGCCATCATGGCGAGACCTATCGCGCGTTGCACAGCGCCTCGAATGACGGGGGCGCGACCTGGAGTGCGCCGCAGCCCGTCACGCGCGAATCAAACTCAGTGGAGTTTGTCGCCCTGCAGCCGTTGCGCGACGGCCGGTTGCTCGCCGCCTGGCTGGACGGCCGGGCCCGCGCCGCCGGCAACGACCGCCAGGCGCTCTACGCGCGTGTGCTCGGCGCGCCGGGTCCGGATTTGCTGGTTGATGGTTTCGTCTGCGATTGCTGCCAGCTGTCGCTGGTGCCTACGGCCGACGGCGCCCTGCTTGCCTACCGCGGCCGCACCCAAGAGGAAGTCCGCGACATTCAGCTCGTGCGGTTCGAGGGCGGGGCGTGGAGCCCGCCGGCCCCGCTCCACGCCGACGGTTGGAAAATCGCCGGCTGTCCGGTCAATGGTCCGCAACTCGCCGAGCGCGGCGACGTGATCGGCGCGGTCTGGTTCACGTCGCAGGGCAACCAGCCGCAGGTGCTGGCCCGCGTGTCGGCCGACACGGGGAAATCATTCGGCCCGGTCAGTCGCGTCGACCTTGGCCGGCCGCAGGGCCGGGTCGACGGCGTGATGCTGGCCGACGGCACCTTCGCGATGATCTGGCTGGAGATGACCGGCCAGGAAACCGGCTCCGCGGGCGGCATCTACCTGCGCACTCTCTCGTCTGACGGCAAGTTGTCGGAGCCGCACCTGGTCGCCCCGGGCAGCATTTCGCGAACGAGCGGCTTTCCCCGCATGGTCCGGCTGGGCGAACGGCGGTTGTTGCTCACCTGCACGCAGGACATCAAGCCCTCGCGCGTGATGACGCTCATAGTTGATTTGAAATAGTCCGCGCGGCGGCTAGCCTCGGCAGATGGCCGCCGCCCGCCTGCTTGTCGCCCTCGTGCCGCCCGCCGCCGTCCGGGCCGAGCTGGCCGCGTTCGCTGCGCCGCTCCACGGCGTGCGCTGGACGCCGGAGGAGAACATTCACCTCACCCTCCGGTTCATCGGCGAGACGGAGGAGGAGCAGAGCGCGCGCCATGCCGAATCGCTGGCCCGGGTGCGGGTGGAGCCGTTCATCCTGCCGGTCGGCGGCACCGGGTTGTTCCCGACGCGCGGGGCGGCCAAGGTGCTGTGGGTCGGCGTGGGCAACGGCCACACCCGGCTTTATCAGCTGCGCAAGCAGGTGGACGAGGCGTTGCTCGCTGTCGACACCACGCTGGCCATGCCGGGATTCCATCCGCATTTCACGCTGGGGCGGCTGGACGAAAGGCACGAGCCGAAGGAAATCGCCCATTTCCTGGAACGGCATGCCCGGTTCGAGGCCCCGCCATTCCGGGTGGGCGAGTTTCACCTGATGGCCAGCGAGCTGCCGCCGGACGGGCCCCCGGTTTATCGCGTGGTGCGAAGTTTCCCGCTCGCACGGTAGGCGGCGGAATGGGCAATATGCGCGGCGCCGCCGGGCAGGTCTTTGACCTGCCGTCATTCGCGCAGAAGGCAGGTCAGAGACCTGCCCTACTTTGTGCAGCCGTCATTTTTTTGGTTGAATCGTCGCCTAGAAATCCAGCCCGAACAGCAGCTTCAGCCGCGTGTAATCCTGGGCCTTGCCGTCGGGGCTCCCCCGGCGCAGTTCGTGCCGGATCGCCGTGCTCAGCGTCTCGGTGAATTTTTTGGTGAGCTCGATCCGGTTTTCCCAGCCGTCGTTCCGGCTGGTCAGCGAATAATAGTAGACGCCCCGCTCCGTCAGCAGCATCCCCCACGGCAGCCTCAGCTCCGTTTCCACGAAGACTGACTCCACCGTCCGAGAGAGGTGCGAGTTCGTCGGCGCGGTGTTCCAGACGTCGAACAAATTCTCCGCCACCCCCAGGCGCACCTTCCGGGCCGGAGTGGACCACACGCTGAAACCGGCGCCGATCTCCTGCTGCAGCAGCACATAGTCGCTGGGCACCCCACCTTTGAAGCTGGCCCGGTTCCACTCCATCGAGGGCCGGTAGAGTGCAAATCGATCCCGCGAGAAATCGTGCCGCCACAGGCCGTCCCCCTTCAACAGGTCGGTCGTGGTCAGGTCGTTGGTTTTGCTGAAGTCATAACGGCCGTTGAGCTGCACCTCGTCCGATTTCCACTTCCGCTTCAACCGCCCCTCGAGGGAGAGCGTGCTCCGGTCCGCGGTGTCGGACACCACCTCGCTCGACAGCGCCAGCCGGCCGTGCCACGGGCCGAAGAACGTGCGCAGGTGGGCGGCCAGCACCGCCGGGGAAAACTGTTCCCACAGGGAGACCCGTTCGGCCTCGGCCTTCTCGGCCGCGTTTTCCCGGGCCTTTTCCGGCGTGGCGGCGGGCGGGGCGGGGGTGGTCGTCAGGGGAGCCGGCGGCGCGGGCGGTTTCTCCGCCGGAATGACCACCGCGTTGTCCACCGGCACCCGGAGCTCTCCGAAGCGATCCGACTGAAACACGATCAGCTTGTCCGTTTTTTCGACCAGCCGGCCCTGCACGCGGTCGCCGTCCTTGAAGACGAGGACATCCTTGGTATTCGCTGCCGACTCCTCCGCGCGAGCGGGCCCGGGCAGGGTCCAAGCGATGATCAAAGCGACCAATGCCAAAATTAATCCCTTCATGCGTGGAATCACTATTCCACTTTCGACGCGTCCGTCACGATGATGTTTCAATTTTTTTCGGCATAAATCTTTCGGCGCCAAATCCGGCCGGCGGGTGAGCGCCACCGGTTGCGGCGCATCAATTCCGCGTTGGGCTTGCAGCGGCGCGGGGATGCCTTTTGTTCGAGGCGGTAACCCATCATGCCCGAAACCAATCTGCCCTTCGTCCCGTCCTCGCCCGGCCTGTTGATCGCCGTCACGGGCGGGCCCGGTTCGGGGAAAACCCGGCTGCTGGCCGAGTTGGCCGCCCACCGGTTCACCCGGGGGCAGCGCGTGGAGGGTGTGCTGGCGATCGCCGGCGATCGCCGTGCACCGCACGTGGGAGCCAATGAATACTGGCTGCGGATCCTCGGCACCGAGCAGGAACTCAGCTGGGCCGTGCGAAACGAGGATGCGACCCCGCCGTATCATTTCGAACCGGAGAGCGAGCGGAAGCTGCATCTCTGGGCCGACCGGCTGCGGGGCCAGCCCTCCCCGCCCCTGCTCGTGCTGGATGAATTCGGCCAATGCGAGGCGCAGGGCAAGGGCCTGCTGCCGTTGTGGCCCACCCTGGCCGCGGCGGCGCCGGATATCGTGGTCATCGCCGTGCGCTCGGGACTGGTCGAAAACATCGAGGGAGTCCTCGGCCGGCGGTTCGACCTGCGCATCGCGGCCGACGCGCCCGGGGCCCGGGAGCGGTTGCACCGCGCCTGCGAGGATTTCGGCGAGTGGACGCGCCTCGGCCTTTTCGGCGGGGCGGCGGGCGGGCTCGAACTGACCCTCGGTTCGATGCTTCATGCCGCCAGGATCCCGCTGCGTGGACTGGCCCTGTCCTCCCTGCAGGCCGGGATGATGGTGTTTGCCGGTCGCGGCCTCAGCCAGCCGGGACGGGTCGTCTGGGTGCCGTTCATTTCGGGCGGCCTGAAAGCGCTCTCGCCCGCGGGGAACCGGGTGCGGCCGATGATCGCCATCGTCATGCAGGGTCTGCTGTTCGGCACGACGGTGCAGGCGCTGGGCTGGAATGTTTTTGCCCTCGGCCTCGGCGGTGCGCTCATCGGGGCTTGGGCGGCGCTGCAAGGATTCTTCCTGCAATACCTGCTGCTGGGCCGCGAAATGGTGCGCGCCTACGATACCGTGGTCCTCTGGCTCGCGGACAAATGGCATGTCACCGCTCCGGGCCTGCCATGGCTCGTCGGCGCGTGGGCGGCATTGCACGCGGTCGTCGTCGCCGGTGTGACCCTGGCGGCCTGGCGGCTCCAGCAGCCGCCGGCGCGGCTGCAACGCCTCCTGGAAACCGGCCGGCCGCTCCCGGTGCCGCCGGGGCCTCCCGCCCACCCCGCGTGGCGGCGGCTGCGCGAGTTCGGACACTGGCAGTTCTGGCTGCCCCTGCTGGTGGTCGCGACCATCCTGGTGGTCAGCGGCAGCTCGTGGGAAACCGTGGCGTGGCTGGTGCTGCGCTTCGTGGCGGTGGGCTGCCTCGTGATGGCGGTGGTGTCGCTGCTGCGGCCGGCGCGTTGGGCGGAGCAACTCCGCCGCCGCGGCTGGTGGGGCCCCGCCGTGGCCTTCTCCGGCGCCCTGCGCCGGAGCGGGCCGGCCAAATAGGGGCCGGATTTATTCCCAGTTGAGGATCAGGCTCGTGAAATAGAGCGTGTCGAGCCGTTCGATGCCCGGCGGCGGAATGCTGGTGTAATCGTTCGTGATGCCCGTCTTCAATTTCCACAGGGACGCGGTGATCGGCATCTCATAGGTCGTCTCGTGGTGCACCCGGTAGTTGCCAAAATCCTTGAAGGCGGGCGTGTAGCCCAGGGCGTTGCTCAGCTTGCCGTTCTTGAACTGATAGGTGTGGATCAGCGCCAGATCGAGGCCGGGGGAGTCGAACCTGGTGCCGTTCGCGTAGCTTTCGTAGATGTAGCTGAGGCCAACGCGGGCCTCAAGGTCCTGCACGTCCCGCTTGATCAGCTTCCGGCCGACGCCGAAGGCGGTGGACGAGCGCAAATCGAGGGCCTTGATGGCATCCTTCTCGATCGACGTGCGCGCATACCAGACGTTCTTGTCGGAAAAGAACGATGAATAGTCGGCCCCCGCGAACTGGCGGTTGGCCGTCTCGACGCCGCTGTCCCGCGCTTTCTCGGCCGCCAGGTTGAAGATCAGCTTGTCCCGGGCGCTCTCGAGCGTGGCCTTGAAGCCGAGGGCGCCGGCGAACTTTTCCGCGCCGCCCGTGCGCCCGTTGATGGCCACCGCCGCCTCATACTTCCAGTGGCGCTGCGCCTTGCGCACCGCCGGGCTGACCCCATCCCGGCGCCAGATGGCGGTCACTTGGTCCGTGGGTGCGGTCAGGCGGCCTTCGGCGGTGGCGATCACAATGCCGCCCTCCGCCGGGGACACCGGCCCGAACATCTGACTGCCGGACGCGACCTCGACATGCACCGCCTCGTCCGTGCTGAAGCTCCTGATCTTGTCCTGCGCGATCTCGATGGTGCCCGCAAAGCTGGTGTCGAATTTGACCTTGCCGGCCTCGGCCGACGCCAGCTTGCCCAGGAGGACCGAGCCGTCGGTCAATTCGATCCGGTCGGCGGCGCGGCCGGCCAGGAGGAGAACAAGCGCAAGGGCTGCGCCGAGGAACTTGGGGTGGTTTGGTTTCATAGAAAAACAGGTGCGAAGGGATCGTGTGCCTGCCACCCGCGAGCCGGAGAAACCAGATTTGATTCCGTTTCCTGCCTTCCGGATTGCGCTTGCGACGGAGGACCCGTTACTTGCCCGACATGCCCACCCGCGCCTGGTTCCCGACGTTTATCTACCACGAGCCGCTGCTGCGTGCCGCCGGGGAGCGCTTCAACCTGGAACTGGCCGGCGAATGCCGGAATCTCCGCGATTACGATGCGGCGGGGCGGCGTTGGTCGGCAAAGAATTATGCCGGCGGCTACACGTCCTACGCCTCGCTGAATCAACTGCACAAGTTCTCGTCCACCTTTGCCGGTCTGGAGCGCAAGCTGAGCGCCCATGTGCGACGCTATGCCGCGCAGCTCGACATGGACCTGCGCGGACGCACCATCCAGATGACGGATTTCTGGGTGAACATCATGCCCGAGCACGCGGCACACAGCCTGCACCTGCATCCGCTTTCGTTCATCAGCGGCACTTACTACGTGGTGACTCCCCGGGGGTGCCCCGGGCTCAAGTTCGAGGATCCGCGGCTGAGCCGGTTCATGGCTGCGCCGCCAAAAACCGCGCGCGCCCGCCCCGCCAACCGGCCGCATATCACCTATCCGGCCAAAGCCGGCCACGTTATTCTCTTCGAAAGCTGGCTCCGCCATGAAGTCAGTGCCAACCGCACGACTGCGGAGAGGATCAGCGTTAGTTTCAATTATAACTGGAGCTGAGGCGATCGCGGACTGAGCCGATGAAACTTCCTCCTGATCGGGGCGTCTACAACGCGATGCCCACCCCCACCTGCGGTCGCTTCACTGTATTTCTAGCACTCGGTCTGCTCCTTGCCCTCGGCGGTTGCGCCAGCGAGGAACACGCCCCGGAACGGCGCGATGCCGGTCCCCGGCGCACACCGCCGACCCCGATTGCCGGGCAGGGGAATTTTTTCGAGGGGAAGATCGGCGTCGATATTCACGTCGGTGCGTTGGATCTGGGTGCGGCCAAGGAGGCGGCCGGACTTGAAAACAAGGATGGCGGTGGACGGCGGCATGGCGGAGCCATGGGCGGAGGCATCAGCATGCGCGGCATTGGCGGCGGCCCTCGTGATGTCGGGGGCGAGGGCGGCGGCGGGCGGCATCGCGGCGGGCCCGAGGGCGAACCCGGTGGCGGCGAACGACCCGAGGGCGCCCGCCCGATGATGGGGAGCATGGGACCCGCGGAAATGATCCACCTGCAATTCACCAACCATGGCACCGAGCGGGTGGTGCTGAACATCGTGGATTTTGTCTCCCCGCTTGGTAACTTTGCCGTCCGGCCGGAAACACTGACCCTCGAGCCCGGCCAGTCCCTCGAGGTCGAGCCGATGAGCTCGCGCCTGGGCGGACCGGTCACCCAGGTGGAGGCGACCCTGGTGCTGCAGGTCGCGGGGAAAACCGAAAAGAAGACCGTCGTGCTCCGCGCCGCGCCTGCCAGTCCGCCGGAGCAGGCGACACCCGCGGGAACGCCGGGGAAATAATCCGGCTCTCAGGCGCGGTATTCGCCAAGGTCCTGGATCTCGTCCGAACGGAAAACCAACACCCCCTGGCCGGGCCGGCCAAACGAGCAGCGCAACATCGCCCGGGCCACCACCTCGGCGCGGAGGGCGCGGTAAGGGCGCAGCCGGCCCAGCAGCAGCGGTTCGGCCAGCCACAGGATCGCCGCGCTGATCCGCTCGCCCGACCGGAACTCCCGGCGCGGCCCCAGCAGCAGGCTGGGCCGGAAAATCCCCAGCGTCGGGAAACCGAGCACCGCCAGCGCCTCCTCGGTCTCGCCCTTCACGCGGTTGTAGAAGAAGCGCGACGACGCATCGGCCCCGAGCGAGGAAATGAAGAAGAACCGCCGGGCCCCGTTGCGCCGCGCCGCCCAGGCGAACGCCAGCACGGCGGTATGATCCACCGCCCGGAAATTCTCCCGCGAGCCGGCCGCCCTGATCGTGGTGCCGAGGCAGCAATAGGCGTCGGTGCAGCTGAGATCCGCCGTCACCTTCTCCAACGCGGCAAAGTCCGCCAGCACCGACACGAGCTTGGGATGCGCCAGTTCCAGCGGCCGCCGGCCGAGGGCCGTCACCCGGTCGTAGTCGGGCGCCGCTAGCAATTGTTGCAGCAGACAGCTTCCGACCAGTCCGCTGGCACCGGCGATGAGGGCTGTGGCCATGTCCGCAAGATGCCGGGGGGCTGACGGGCTGCAACGCCGCATTGGTCTCCGTCCCGAAAACGGGAAATCCGGTCAGCCATTATAAAAAGATTCCCGCCGGACCGTTGCCTGGCCGGAAAAAAAGCGCAGATTGTCGGCATGAAGAAAGTCGAGCTGAGTGACGAAGCCTTTGGCGCGCTGCAACGTCTCGCCGCGGCAAAAAACCTTTCACCCGCCGAACTCATCGCCGCCCTGGTCGGCTTGGACCGGCCGCCGCTCGCCGGCGACAACCTGCTGTTCTTCCTCACCCGCGATGAATTCACCGCGCAAGCCGACCCCACGGCGCGCTACCTCGCCCTGCTCTCGTGGGTGGCGCGGAACTACGCGTGCGATTTCGCCGACTTCATCTCCCACCAGGACAGCGCCCGGCGCTACCTGACGCTCCATCGCGACGAGATCAACGAGGTGCGCGCGCGCAATCACGCCTGCCAGATCGACGGCACGCAGTATTGGGCGGTCATGACCATCGATGATGCCACCAAGCGCCGTTTCATCTGCCGGCTCTTGGAATTCATCGGCTGCCACGACGAGACGGTCACGCTGGCCTGCCGCGCCCTCGGTTTGCTCGCGGCCCCCGCGCACGGCTTCCGGCTGCTCAGCGCGTGAGTTTGAATTGGTAGGGCGCGACCGCTGGGCGCGCCGCGAACAACGGACGGCCCGGCAGTCCGTCCCTACTCAAGACAGATTAGATTTGTCCGCACCGACATCTCTGGCTGAATGGTGGAGTGCCCGCCCCCGAGCCCACCCAGACCAAGCGCCGCGATTTCCGAAACTTCATCCAGTCGGTGCAGTATGCCGTCGAGGGATTCTGGGCGGCCGTGCGGCACGAGCCGTCGTTTCGCGAGGATCTTCTTTTTGTCATCATCCTCACCCCGTTCGCCATCATCCTCCCCGTCAACGCCGTGTCCACGGCCGTGATGATCGCCTCGCTGCTCCTCATCGTCATCGCCGAGCTGCTCAATTCCGCCATCGAGTGGACCATCGACGACATCTCGCTCGAGAAGCGCCTGTTCGCCAAGCGGGCCAAGGACATGGGCAGCGCGGCCGTCTTCATGGCCTACATCAACTGCATCGTGGTCTGGGGCATCATCCTTTTTTCGAACTGGGAGCGCATCGCGAAGCTCGAATTCCTCCGCTGGCCGCCGCCGTTTTTGCCGTGACGATTTCGCTTGGCCTTCGCGGGCGGGGTCGCCCGCGCTCCAATTATTCCGGTAGCTGGAGCCGCGGCGACCTCGCCGCGGGCCTTCGAGCCACTCACCGCATCCGGCCGAAGAAGTAGGTGGCCAGGCCGATCATGGCGAGGTTCGGCATGAGGGCGGCCCACACGGGATCGAGATAACCCTGGCCGCCGAGCGGCGTGGCAATGCCGTTCAGGATGAAATATACGAAGAACAGGCCGATGGATTTCGACACGCCGACCGCCGGGCTGACCCGCACGCCGGAAGCGGCGAACGGGATGGCGATGCCGAGGATGATGAGCGGCCCGATGGTGTCGAAGAGCAGGCCGTAGTAGCGCACCTCGTAACGCAGGAACTTCGGGTTGTCCTCGGCCGAGAAATACCGGGTGATGCGGCGGAGTTCCGTGAAGGAAAGTTCGGTCGGCTTGCGGTCGATCAGCAGCATCAGCGTCGGGTCCTCGGTGTAATGGGGGATGATCCGCGATTGGAAGGTGACCGTGCGCATCACCTCGCCCTGCCCGGGGTCGAACCAGATCTCGCGGCCGTCGGTGAAGGTCCAGACGTGCCGGAGCACGTCGTAACGCGCCTCGCGGGCCATGAGGCGCGTCCTTTCCCGGCGCTGCCGGTCCAGCTCCGACACGGTAACGCCGTAGGCGGTCGCCGTGTAGCGACTGTAGCGGTTGATGAACCACATCCGGTTCTCCCGGTGGTTGTCGAACGCCACGCCGGACACGAGCCCGAGCGTGCCGCCCGGGGCGGTCCGGGCCTCGGCCCGGTATTGGAAGCTGAGCAGCAGGCTGCGCGAGGTCTCGACCGACCACGGCACCACGCGCGCGTTGAGCAGGAGCGACACCCCGCAGAGCACGACCCCGGCCAGCCACAGCGAGCGGGTGGTGGCAAAGATGTTCAAGCCGGCGGCGCGCACCGCCGTGAGCTCGTTGTTGCGGTGGAGCTTGCTCAGCACGAAGAGCAGCGAGAGCAGCATCGAGAGCGGCAGCACGATGGACAGGTTGCCGGGCATCAGTGTCCCATAATAGAGCAGGATTTCGCCGGCCCCGGCGCCGAGCCCCACCAGGTCGCGGAAATTGTCGTAGAGCGCCGACATCAGCAGGACGCCCGAGGTGGCGACAAGGAGCAGCGCGAGCATTTTCAGCCACTCGCGAAGAAGGTAGCGGTCGAGGAGATTCAAGCCGGGGGCAGTGAAGCAGCGCGCGGGCGCGGCGCAAAGCCGAATATGCAAGTTTGGGGTTTGCGCCGCACCGCCGGCTCCTTTCCATGGCAGCCGATGCCGCTCCACGTCCCCCGCCTGCTCCTCCTCGCCGCCCTCGCCCTGCCGGCCCTGGCCGCCGAGGACACCATCAAGATCGGCCAATACGGCGCCTTCACCGGCAAGGACGCCGACTTCGGCCTTGCCGCGCGCAAGGGGGTCATCCTCGCCGTGGAGGAAGCCAACGCCGCCGGCGGCGTGCTGGGCAAAAAGATCGAGCTGCTGGCCGAGGACAACCAGTCCAAGCAGGGCGAGTCCGCCACCATCGCCAAGAAATTCGTGTCCCGCGACAAGGTCGTCGCCGTGCTCGGCGGCAACACCTCCAGCAACTCGCTCGAGGCCGCGCCCGTCTACCAAAACGCCCGGATCCCGATGATCGCCATCACCTCGACGAACCCGCGCGTGACCGAGATGGGCGACTACATCTTCCGCGTTTGCTTCATCGATCCCTTCCAGGGTGCCGCCCTGGCCAAGTTCGCCCGGGACACGCTCAAGGTGCAGCGCGTCGCCGTGCTCACCTCGGTCAACAATGCCTACAGCGTCGGCCTCTCGAAGGTGTTCCGCGAGCGCTTCGCCGCCGGCGGCGGCACCATCGTGGCCGAACAGAAACACAGCGAGGGCGACAAGGACTTCCGCGCCCAGCTCACGGCCGCGAAGGCGGCGGGCGCGGAGGCGATCCTGCACTCCGGCAATTACACGGAGGGCGCGCTCATCTGCAAACAGGCCCGCGAACTGGGCTTCACCGGCATCCTGTTCGGCGGCGACGCCTGGGAGGGCCCCGACCTCGTGGCGATCGGCGGCAAGGCAGTCGAGGGCGCCTATTATTCCACCCACGCCTCGGCCGAGACGCCCACCCCGGCGATGCAAAATTTCGTCCGGCGCTACCGGGCGCGCTGGGCGGGCGAGACGCCCAACGCCACCACCACCCTCGGCTACGAGGCGGGCATCCTGCTTTTCGACGCCCTGCGCCGCGCCGGCACCACGGAGAGCGCGAAGCTGCGCGAAGCCATCGCCGCCACGCGGGATTTTCCCGGCGTCACCGGCCGCATCACCATCGACGAGAAACGCAACGCCTCCAAGCCCGCCATGATCATCGTCGTGCGGGACGGGCAGGCCAAATTCGTCGAGGCGGTCGCGCCCTGATTGCCGCATGCGTCTGCCGCTGATCCTCTGTTTCGTTTGTCTGGCCGTCCTCCGCCTCGCCGGCGACGACGCCATCCGGATCGGCGAATATGCCTCGCTCACCGGCAAGGAGGCCGCCTACGGCGACACCTCGCACAAGGGCACCCTGCTCGCCATCGAGGAACTGAACGCTCGCGGCGGCGTGCTGGGCCGGAAGCTCGAGCTCATCACCGAGGACGACCAGTCCAAGCAGGGCGAATCCGCCACCGCGGTGAAAAAGCTCATCGCGCGCGACCAGGTCGTCGCGATCCTCGGCGAGGTCGCCTCCATCCGCTCGCTCGAGGCTGCGCCGGTCAGCCAGAACGCGAAGATCCCGATGATCGCGCCCTCCTCCGTGAATTCCCGGATCACCGAGGCGGGCGACTACATCTTCCGCGTGTGCTTCGTCGATTCCTTCCAGGGCAACGTCCTCGCCCGGTTCGTGCATGAGACGCTCAAGATCCGCCGCGTCGCCATCCTCACCTCCGTCTCGAATGCCTACAGCGTCGGCATGACCAGCATCTTCAAGGCGCGCTTCCTCGCCGACGGCGGCACCGTCGTCGCCGAGCAGAAATACTCCGAGGGCGACAAGGACTTCCGCGCGCAGCTCACCGCCGTCAAGGCCGCGGGCGCGGACGCGATTTTTGCCTCCGGCTACTACACCGAGGCCGCGCTCATCTGCGTGCAGGCCCGCCAGCTCGGCCTGAACCTGCCCATCTTCGGCGGCGACGGCTGGGACGCGCCACCCCTGCTGGAAATTGGCGGCGCCGCGATGGAGGGCGCCTTTTTCAGCACCCACTACTCGCCCGACAATCCCAGCCCCGAGGTCCAAAACTTCAACCAGCGCTACCAAGCCCGCTGGGGCGCGATGCCCGATGCCTGGGCCGCCCTCGGCTACGACTCCGCCATGGTCCTCGCCGACGCCCTCGCCCGCGCCGGCACCGCCGAGCCGGCGAAAATCCGCGATGCCCTCGCCGCCACCCAGGACTTTCCCGCAGTCACCGGCCGCATCACCATCGATGCCAAGCGCAACGCCTCCAAGACCGCCGTCATTCTCACCATCCGGAACGGGAAATACCAATTCGTGACCTCCGTCGCGCCCTGAGCGCCCTCCCGCATGCGTCTGCCCCTTGTCCTCTGCCTCCTTCTGTCCGCCGCGCTCCGCCTCGCCGGCGAGGATACCCTCAAGCTCGGCATGTTCGCCTCGCTCACCGGGCGGGAGGCCTCGTTCGGCCAGACCAACCATCGCGGCGCCGTCTTCGCCGTCGAGGAAATCAACGCCGCGGGCGGCGTGCTCGGCCGCCGGCTGGAGCTGATCGCCGAGGATACGCGCTCGCTGCAGGGCGAGGCCGCCACCGCCACCAAGAAGCTCGTCGCCCGCGACAAGGTCGTGGCCGTGGTCAGCGGCACCGGTTCCTCCGCCGCGCTCGAGGCCGCGCCGATCTGCCAGACAGCCGGCGTGCCGCTCATGGCCGCCACCGCCACGAATCCCCGCGTGACCGAGGCGGGTGACTATATCTTCCGCGCCTGCTTCATCGACCCGTTCCAGGGCACCGCGCTGGCGAAGTTTGCCCGCGGGACGCTCAAGGCGAAGCGCGTCGCCCTCCTTGTCTCCAGCAACAACGCCTACAGCGTCGGCCTCGCGAAATATTTCCGGCAGCGCTTCACCGCCGACGGCGGCGAGGTCGTCGCCGAGACCAAATACAACGAGGGCGACAAGGATTTCCGCGCCCAGCTCACGGCCATCAAGGCCGCCGGCCCCGATGCCATCTTCGGCTCGGGCAACTACACCGAGGGCGCGCTCATCTGCGTGCAGGCCCGCCAGCTCGGCCTCACGGTCCCGCTGTTCGGCGGCGACACCTGGGACACGCCTGCGCTGATCGAAATCGCCGGCAAGTCAGTGGAGGGCGCCTGCTTCACCGGCCACTTCTCGCCCGACTCGACCGACCCCGTCGTGCAGGGCTTTGTCCGCCGCTTCCGCGCCCGCTGGGGCGAGCCGCCCGACACGGGCACGTCGCTCGGCTACGAAGCCGTCCAGTTGCTGGCCGACGCCATCCGCCGCGCCGGCTCCACGGACGGCGCCAGGATCCGCGACGCGCTCGCCACGACGAAGGGCTTCGCCGGTGTCACCGGCCGCATCACCATCGACGCCCAGCGCAACGCTTCGAAATCCGCCGTCATCTTCACGGTGAAGGCGGGGAAGTTCGTTTATGTGGAGTCGGTGGAACCGTGAGGGTGGCAGCAGTTGAGGGTTGAGAGTTGAGGGTGGAGAGTTTCACTGGGCGCTCATGATTAATTGCGGGCAGTTTGAGCTTTGGAAAAAATCCCCGGCCTTGGCCGGACGGACGGCCCGCTGGAGCCGCCGCGGCTCCAGCCGTAACCAGCCTCTCAATCCTCAACTTCCCCTCCCCTGACCGAGTTCCTGCAACAGCTCCTGAACGGCATCTCACTCGGCGCCATCTTCGCGCTGATCGCGCTGGGCTACACAATGGTCTACGGCGTGCTGCGCTTCATCAATTTCGCACACAGCGACGTGTTCATGATCGGCGCCTTCGTCGGCTATTACCTGGGCCGGCTCGTGCCCGAGCATACGCTCTGGGGCGGATTCGCCGCGCTCTTCGCCGCCATGGCCGTCTGCGCCCTGCTGGGTGTCATCATCGAGCGGCTGGCCTACCGGCCTCTGCGCGGTGCGGCGACGCTGAACGTCCTCATCACCGCCATCGGCGTCTCGCTGCTGCTTCAGAACCTCGGCCAGTTTTTTTTCGGCGCCACGCCCCGGCCGTTCCCCGAGCTGTTTCCGGCCACCACGTTCGTCTTCGGCGGCATCTACGTTTCCAGCAACCAGCTCGTCGTGATCGGCGTGACGCTCGTGCTCCTCTTCGCGCTCCGGTTCATCGTGATGCGCACGAAGATCGGCACCGCCATGCGCGCCGTGTCGCTCAACCCGCAGGCGGCCTCGCTCGTCGGCATCAACAACGACGTCGTCATCTCCTTCACCTTCGCGCTCGGCTCGGCGCTCGCGGCGGCCGGCGGCATCCTCTACGCGCTCAACTACCCGTCGATCGATCCCCTCATGGGCGTGCTGCCGGGGCTGAAGGCCTTCGTCGCCGCCGTGCTCGGCGGCATCGGCAACATCCCCGGCGCCGCGCTCGGCGGGCTGCTCCTCGGCGTGGTCGAAACTTTTGTCAACGGCAGCGAGTGGTCGACCTACAAGGACGCCATCGCCTTCACGCTGCTCATTCTCGTGCTGCTCTTCCGGCCCGCCGGCCTGCTCGGGAACTTCACCAAGGAGAAGGTCTGAGCGTTGGCAACCACGGATGAACCCCAAAGCCATGGAGCTGAATCGCCACCCGCCTACACACCCCGCCCTGACGGGCACTCCTCTCCAAGAGGGGATCTTCGCTCGCTCAGCCTTGGGTCCCCGCTGGAGAGGGGTGGCGCGCAGCGCCGGGGGGTGTCAGGCCGAGGAACGAGATCAAAAAATGCGCTGCTTCGCCTGACAACTTCCGCCCCGTGGAATCGAAAATCGAGAATCCAAAATCGAAAATCCCCGCGCCGCATCTGGCGCTGGCGGCCGCCCTTGCCGCCGCCGCCGGACTCTCCGCGTTCTCCGGCCGGTTCGATCCCTACTACCTCGACGTCGCGATCGGCATCGGCATCAACATCATCCTCGCCGTCAGCCTGAACCTTGTGAACGGCTACACCGGCCAGTTCTCGCTCGGCCACGCGGGCTTCATGTCCGTCGGCGCCTACCTGTCCGCCGCCGTGACGATGTTCCTCGGGACCAAACTCCTCGGCCCGGACGGCGGGACGGCGTGGTCGCAAAACCTGCTTTTCCTCGCCGCGCTCGTTGCGGGCGGATTGAGCGCGGCCCTTGCCGGCCTGCTCGTCGGCCTGCCGTCGCTCCGGCTCAAGGGCGACTACCTCGCGATCGTCACGCTCGGCTTTGGCGAGATCATCCGCGTCATTTTCCAGAACTACGAGCCGCTCGGGGGCGCGCTCGGCCTGAACGGCATCCCGGCCTACACCACCGCCTTCTGGGTGCTGGCCTTCGGCGCCGTGACCATCTTCACCGTCTACTGCCTGGTGCATTCGACCTACGGCCAGGGTTTCATGGCCACCAAGGACGACGAGATCTCCGCCGAGGCCATCGGGATCAACACCACGCGCTACAAGATCGTGGCGTTTGTCGTCGGCGCGTTTTTTGCCGGCATCGCCGGCGGACTCTACGGCCACTTCAAGCAGACCATCTCGCCCGGCGGCTTCGACTTCAGCCGGTCGATCGAGATCGTCGTCATGGTCATCCTCGGCGGCATGGGCAACACCGTCGGCGTCATCCTCGCCGCGATCCTGCTCACGCTGCTGCCCGAGGTGCTCCGCCCCGTGGCGGAATACCGGATGATCCTCTATTCGTTCCTGCTGATCGTGCTCATGCTGGCCCGGCCGCAGGGCCTGTTCACCCTCCGGAAAACCCGCGCCTGATGCCCGCCCTGCTCCAACTCGATCGCGTTTCGATCCGCTTCGGCGGCCTCACCGCCGTCAACGCGGTGAACTTTGCGATCAACGAGGGCGAACTCCTCGGCATCATCGGCCCCAACGGCGCGGGCAAGACCACGGTCTTCAACCTCATCACCGGCGTCTACCAGCCCACGGAGGGCGCAGTCAGCTTCCAGGGCCGCCCGCTCGCCGGGCTCAAGCCCTACGAGATCGCCGCGCTCGGCATCGCGCGGACCTTCCAGAACATCCGCCTCTTTGGCAGCCTCAGTGTCTTCGACAATGTGCGCGCGGCCTGCAATCTTCACCGCGCCCTCAGCCCCGTGCACTCGCTCATCCGGCTGGACGCCTTCCGCGCTGACGAAGCCGTGATCGCCCGGCGCGCGGAGGAATTGCTCGAGATTTTCAATCTTCGCCGCTTCCGCGACGCCGACGCCAAGAGCCTCCCCTACGGCGAACAGCGCCGGCTCGAGATTGTCCGCTGCCTCGCCACCAAACCGAAGCTGCTCCTCCTCGACGAGCCCGCCGCCGGCATGAACCCGAGCGAGAAGGTCGAGCTCATCCGGCTCATTCAGCAGGTGAAACAGCAGTTCAACCTTTCCGTCCTGCTCGTCGAACACTCGATGAAGGTCGTCATGGGCTGCTGCCAGCGCATCGCCGTGCTGGATTACGGCGTGAAGATCGCCGAGGGCGCGCCCGCCGCCATCCAGTCCGACCCGAAGGTCATCGAGG
>JAYVZM010000203.1:0-4885 GCA_043783345.1 Verrucomicrobiota bacterium | reverse complement strand
GCACGACGACGACCTGCGAGGCGCTGTGGATGGGGGT
Organism: Verrucomicrobiota bacterium; assembly: GCA_043783345.1. Taxonomy (GTDB): domain Bacteria; phylum Verrucomicrobiota; class Verrucomicrobiia; order Opitutales; family Opitutaceae; genus Lacunisphaera. The sequence continues at coordinate 4,848 of JAYVZM010000203.1, read as the reverse complement.
GCCCGTTGTCACGCTGGTCGGCGACCGCCACATGGCCCGCGTCGGCGCCAGTCTGTTGACGGCGGCCGGCCATCCCGAGTGGATTGCGGCCGACGCCACGGAATATGTCAGCCACGCAGTCAAGCTCGCGGGGAATCCGGAGCTTCTTGCCGTCCTGCGCACCGGGCTCCGCGCCGACCTGCGGCGCAGCCCGCTGCTGGACCACGCCGGGCAGGCCGGCCGGTTTGGGGCCGCCTTGCGTGCATGCTGGCAGAACTGGTGCCGCACCCGGCCGGCCGCGGTGGCGATCAAGGCTCGACCGGAGAGCGAGCTGGTGCTCCAACCTTGAACCTTCTCCCCGGTGTCGGTTCTCCTTCAAGCTTCACTTTCCACCCCGCGTTCCGCCGCCCGCCGTCGCGTGCGGCTGTTTGTCTTCTCGCCGTGGGCCGACCGCTTGGAGGACGGCGCGGAGTATGTGCGCAACCTGCCCGCGTTCAATGTGGCGCCGCGCGTGAGCAACCCCGCTGACACGGGACTGGTGCGGATGGCCCGGCTCGATTGCGACTGGCACGGGGAAAACGTGCGGGCCCTCGGGGCCATGGCGGCGCCCAACATGGAATTTCTTCCGGTGCAGGCCCTCGGCAAACCCGGCCTGGTCGATCTGCTCGCGCGGGACAAGCCCGCCGACGAAGAATGGTGGTTCGTCCTCACCGGGCAGCATCCGCAAATGATGGCGGGCATGATCGGCCGGCTGGTCGACGTCCTCGCCCGGCGCGGGGTGCGCACGATCTATTACGCCTTTGACGAAGCCAGCCGCACGATGCCGGCATTCACGGAGATTGCGCCGCATCTCGCGGTGCTGATTCACGATGAATTGCCGCTGGCCGGACCGGGCCGCCTCGCCCTGCGCCCGGAATGCCGGACGATCCACCGCAGTTGGGTCGCCAATCTCGTGCCCTTTGCCACGCCGCTCAACGAGCAACCGGAGGAAAAGATCGTCTTCCTCGGCTCACGTCTCGGTCTGACGGCACACCGGCAACGGCAGCTCGACTTTCTGGCCGGAAAGTTTCGGGACAAGTTCACCGCCATCTGCGATCACTCGTTGGCGGTGGCAGACAAGTCGCAGCTGACCCGCTACAAGGTCGGCTTCTGCCCCGAGGGCCGCAAATTCACCGGCGACGCCATGCGACTGACGCACACCGACCGTCCGTTTTGGGCGGGCGCGCTGGGCCAGGTCCCGGTCAGCGAAGACTCCCGCCTCGGCGGCCGCCTGGAGGAATTGCATCAAGCCGGCCTGATCGTGCGTTATCCGCACGCGGACCTGAAAGCCTTGGGCGAGGCGTGCGAGCAAGCGCTGGCCACTCCCATCGATCAGCGGCGCCGGATCTACGAGCATTTCAACCGCTATGAGGTCATCGGCGCAGTGGTGGCCGCCGCACTCGGTGCCATCGGGGCCGATCGAGGCGATTCACGCGATTGACTGGCTGCAATATGCCGGCTGTTCCGAGCCGCAGCCGGCGCCGCCCAGTCGGGCCGGCGCGGGAATATTTTTCCTCCAGCAGCCGTTGATGGCGGAGTTGGTCGCCCGCCTGGAACGGGGTGATGGAATTTATGGGAATATTTTGCTGATGAACAATGGATAGCGGCTGGAGTTATTTTGTGGCCCGCCGCCTGCATCCTTGGGCTGCATGCAAACGCACACCTCGCTGGCGACCTTTGTTTCTCCAAGTGACTCCGGCTTGCGCCCGGCGATGGCTAGCCGCGGGGGATGGATCAAAGGGTCGATGGACCGGGTGCGGCAGGCTTTGGTCGACCGGCAGTTTTCACCCCTCAGTCGCGAGGAGTGGGCGGAATTGCGTGCCTCCCTAGCCGCGATGCGGCCGGCACCACCACGCAGCAAACTGCCTCACGCGATTTCGCTTTTCAATTGCTAGGCGGAACGAGGGGATAGTTTGCGGGGACCCGGCTCGCGCCGCCCAAACCAGCGATACGGCGGTGGAAAGGAAACGCGCGGCTCATGCAGTTTCCTCGAGGAGGAATTTATTGCCGGGCAATGAGAGATGGGATTTTCAGTGGCTTGCCGAATCTGGCAGTTCACGGAATAAAATTATATCAATGTCAGTGCCAATAGGTTGTGCGCTAAAACCCTTTCTGGGCCCGAAGCCTGCTATCCGACAGCACCATGCCTTCTGACACCCCGTCCGTTGCTTCCCCCCGTATTGATGTTTTGAGATCAACTGAAGGGGAGGGCGGGACAGATGGAAATCGTGGCGTGCCATCCGCTGCCGGCATCGGAACCGATTCGACCACTTCACCCGTCCGGGTCTTCACTTTTAAAACGGCCAAGTCGGGAGGCGGAGATGGACCGCTGTCAGCGGAGATTCTCACGGAGCTGGCCGCGATGTTTCAACTCAACGTTTTTGTCGAAACGGGAACCTTCATGGGAGACACGGTGGCGGCCGCGGTTCCGGTATTTGGCGAGATTCACACCATCGAACTTTCTCCCGAGTTGGCGCAGAAAGCGTTCGGGCGCTTCGAGGGCGTCGGGAAAGTCAGAGTGCATCACGGTGATTCGGCCGACCGCTTGCTGGAAATCCTCCAGCAAGCGTCGGGGGCTCCACTGATCTGGCTGGACGGGCATTACAGCGAAGGAGTGACGGCCCGTGGGCGAGGCAACACACCAGTCATCGAGGAGCTGAAGAGCATCGATCGCAGCGGCATTGCCAATGCAGTCATTTTGATCGATGACCTCCGGCTGTTTGACCTCCGGGCGCCGCTGGCCGGCGATCCTGCATCGCTGGGTGGCTATCCGTCCGTGCAGGAGCTTTACCGGCTCGTTGGGACGATGAAGCAGAATTACCAGTTGTTTGTCTACGGTGACGTTGCGCTGATCCTGCCGGCTTCCACCGGAGTGCAGGTTTCGCCTCTGGTCATGGCTTTGACGATCAGCCGGATGTTTGACGGTTCCAATTTGCCCATCGAGGAAGTGCTGGCCGCTGAAGGCGTGATTGCCGCCACCAGAGGCTCCGAGCGCGACGCGCTCCGGCAACTGACGCAGTCACGCAGCGTGCGCACGACCGAAGGTTACGGGTTGGGCCTCCACTACAGACTATGGGAGGGGCTTGCGGACCTCGGCGAGGATGCCGCTGCAGCCGAGCAGGAATTTGCCGCGGTGATCAAACTGGGTTTCGCGCATTGGCGGGCCAGGTGGTATCTGGCCCAGGCTTGTGCCGCGCTGGGCAAAACGACCGAGATGCGAGGGCTCCTGGCCGAGGTGCTTGCGTCGAACCCGGGTTTCGCGCCGGCCTCCGTCATGCTGGGGAATGAGCAACCGGCGACTGCAGCCGGCGGGTCGGATTTGGACAAACTTGCCGCCGCCGGTCTGTGGCGCGAGGGCCAGCCGTTGCGCCTGCATCTCGGTTGCGGCGAGCAGCGCTTCGAGGGCTATATCAACATCGATTACCCGTCCGAGCAGCATAATGTCATGCAGGTCAGGCCGGACTACCAGGCCAATATCACCCAGCTGGATTTTCCGCCGCAATCCGTTGACGAGATCCGGCTGCATCATGTTTTCGAGCATTTCAACCGCGTCTCCGCGCTGGCGATGTTGATCAAGTGGCAGCAGTGGCTCAAGGTGGGTGGGAAGCTCCACATTGAGACGCCGGATCTCATGGGGAGTGCCGAGGTTCTTGTCTCCAAGGCTCCCTGGTCAATGAAGATGGGTGCGGTGCGCCATCTGGCGGGTGACCAGGCGGCATCGTGGGCTTACCATGTGGATCACTGGTTTCCAGAGCGCTATGAGCACACGTTGAAGCAGCTGGGCTTTGGCCGGGTCGAGACGCAGACCACTCACTGGCCGCACCCGCCTCATCTGTGCAATGTTCACGCGATCGGAATCAAGACGGAGGTTCATAACCTCGACCAATTGCTGGCTGCGGCGGATGGATTGCTTTGGGAGAGCACGTTGGCTCCCGTGGAAAAACCCACGTATGACGTGTGGACCCGGCAGTTGCGCGCGGCGCTGAAAAACAACACTCATGGCGGGCCGGAAAACATTCATGTGGCTGACGTCAAGATCGAGCCGGCGATGCCGGCCGCCGCGCCGGTCGCGGCTCCTGCGCGCGTGGCCTCACCGGCGGAAGCCAGGCGGTCGCCGCCCCCCGCCGCCCCGGCCGCCGCAGTCCTGCCGCTGGATGAAATCCACGATTTTAACCAGCGCAGCCGCGATCGCTGGGTGCGGGCCAAGGCCGCCACCGTGCCGGCGGGCTCGCGCGTGTTGGACATGGGCGCGGGCACCTGCCTCTACAGTCCGCTGTTCGCCCATTGCAACTACAAGACGCATGATTTCATGCAATACGAAGGGGCGGAAAAGCACGGCGGCACGCGCGCCTACGGCAGGATCGACTACGTTTCCGAGATCCTGGCCATCCCGGTGCCCGATCACTCGTTCGACGTCATCCTTTGCACCGAAGTGCTGGAGCATGTGCCCGAGCCGATCAAGGTCCTGCAGGAAATTTCCCGGATACTCCGGCCCGGCGGGCGCGCCTTCATCACGGCGCCGCTGGGCTCCGGGCTGCACCAGCTGCCGTTTCATTTTTATGGCGGCTACACGCCCGAGTGGTATCGCCGCTTCAGCAAGGAAGCCGGACTCGAGGCGACGGAGATCACGCCCAATGGCGGCTTCTTCAAGCATCTGGCGCAGGAATGCGCCCGCGCCGCCGATCACGTGGCGAAGAACCGCCAGTTGCACGGCCCCGACGCGAACGAACTTCACAAGCTGCTGGTCGAAAATCTGCCCCGCCTGTTCTTCGCCATGGACGACAAGTGCTTCGATGAACGTTTCACGGTCGGATATTTCGTGGAGGCGGT
>JAYVZM010000202.1:0-4925 GCA_043783345.1 Verrucomicrobiota bacterium | reverse complement strand
AAAGCGGGTGCGGCGTCTTGTAGGGGACGGTGACCTTGACGGACTTGTCGCCCATGCGGGAGCTGACGAAACCGATGAGGGTCTTGCGGCGGTTCTGGCGTGCGGGAAGGGACATGGTGGTGAGCGGTTGGCGCCGGGACTCAGGCGGCCTGGGGGGCATTCTTCTGCTTGAGGATGGTCTCGAGGCGGGCGATGTCCTTGCGGTATTCGCGCAGGAGGTGCGGCTTCTCGACCTGGCCGGTGTTCTTGCGCAGGCGGAGCTGGAGGAGCTGCTCGCGGGTCTCGCGGAGCTTGGTGGTGATCTCGTTCGGCGCGAGTTCGCGGATTTCTTTGGAAGTCATGATCGTCGTTCTCCGGTTAAATCAGGTGGCGGCGCCTTCGCGGGCGATGAAGCGGCAGCGGAAGGGCAGTTTGGCGTCGGCGAGGCGGAAGGCCTCCTTGGCGATGGTGGCGGGCACGCCGGCGAGCTCGAAGAGGACGGCGCCGGGCTTGATGACGGCGACGTAGAACTCGACCGGGCCCTTGCCCTGGCCCATGCGGACCTCCGCGGGCTTCTTGGTGACGGGCTTGTGCGGGAAAATGCGGATCCAGAGCTTGCCCTTGCGCTTGAGGTGGCGGGCGATGGTGACGCGGGCGGCCTCGATCTGCTGGCCGGTCATGGGGCCGCGGGAGAGGGACTGCAGGCCGAACTCGCCGAAGGCGAGCGTGTTGCCGCGCTTGGCATTGCCAGCGCGGGAGCCTTTCATCATCTTGCGATATTTGGTGCGGGCGGGTGAGAGAGCAGGCATGGGAGTGGAGATTTAAGATTTATGATTTCAGATTTACGATTTGGCGGCGGAGGCGACTCATGCGGCGCGGGCGCCAATCATAAATCGTCGATCGTAGATCATAAATGGATCAGGTGGCTTCGTCTTTTTTGCAGATCCAGCATTTGACCCCGATCTTGCCCCAGACGGTCAGGGCCTCGGCGAAGCCGTAGTCGATGTTCTCGCGCAGGGTGTGCAACGGAATGCGGCCCTGGCGCTGCCATTCGCGGCGGGCGATGTCCGCGCCGCCGAGGCGGCCGGAGCACTGGATCTTGATGCCGTCGATGCCGAGCGACATCGCGATCTGGATGGATTTTTTGATGGCGCGGCGGAAGGCGATGCGGCGCTCGAGCTGGAGCGCGACGTTCTCGGCCACGAGCTGGGCCTCGATCTCGGGCTTCTTCACTTCCTGGATGTCGAGGAGGACCTCCTTGCCGGTGAGCTTGCCGAGGGCGACCTTCATGTTCTCGACCTCCTGCCCCTTCTTGCCGATGACAATGCCGGGGCGGGCGGTGAAGATCTTGACGCGAACGCGGTTGCCAGCGCGTTCGATGAAGATGCGCGGCACCGAGGCCTGCTTGAGTTTTTCCATCAGCGTGGAGCGGATGATCTGGTCCTCGTGGAGGAGCTTGGCGAAATCCTTCTTGCGCGCGAACCAGCGCGACTGCCAGTTGCGGCGGACGGCGAGGCGGAAGCCTGTAGGGTTGGTCTTTTGTCCCATGGTGAAAGTTAGTTGGATTTGCCGTCGGAGAGGATGATGCGCAGGTGCGACATGCGCTTGACGCGCGGTTTGGCGGAGCCGCGGGCGCCGGCCTTGAAGCGCTTGAGGACCGGGCCGTTCTCGATGAGGGCGCGGTGGACGACGAGCTGGTCGGCGGAGATGCTGTTGTTGTTCTCGGCGTTGGCCACGGCGCTCTTGAGGGTCTTGACAAGGAGGCGGGACGACTTGCGCGGGATGAGCGTGAGGAAGTCGATGGCCTCGTTGATGCGGCGGCCCTGGATGAGCCGCGCGACTTCGCGGACCTTCTTGGGCGACATGTGCGCGTTGCGGGTGAGAGCTTGAATTTCCATTGTAATGTTCCGGTTGGGCCGTGGCCTCAAATTTCCTTGCGGGTCATGCCGCCGTGCGACTTGAAGATGCGCGTGGGGGCGAACTCGCCGAGCTTGTGGCCGACCATGTTCTCCGTGACATACACGGCGACGTGGCTCTTGCCATTGTGGACGCTGATGGTGTGGCCGACGAACTCGGGCGTGATGGTCGAGCGGCGGCTCCAAGTCTGGATGGGCTTGCGGGTGCCGGCGACCTTGGCCGCCTTCTGGATCTTTTCCAGGAGGTGGTAGTCGACAAAGAAACCTTTTTTGATGGAACGGGCCATGGTGCGGAGTCGTTGGGATTATTTCTTGCCGCGCGGCGGACGGCCGTTGGCGCGGACGAGGATGAAGGAGCTGGAGAGCTTGGTGCGGCGGCGCGTCGGGAAGCCCTTGGCGAGCTGGCCCCACGGGGAGACGAGGTGCTGGCGGCCGCCACCACCCTTCGATTTGCCCTGACCGCCACCGTTCGGGTGATCGACCGGGTTCATGGCGACGCCGCGCACGCGCGGGCGGCGGCCGAGCCAGCGGTTGCGACCAGCCTTGCCGAGCGAACGCTTGTTGTGATCGGCGTTGGAAACCTCGCCGATGGTGGCGCGGCACTTTGCGTTGACGAGGCGGGTCTCACCCGAGGAGAGGCGGATCTGCGCGTAGCCGTTCTCGATGGCGACGAGCTCGACCGAGGTGCCGGCGGCGCGGGCCAGCTGGGCGCCCTTGCCGGGCAGCAGCTCGACGGCGTGCAGCTTGGTGGCGGGCGGGATGGCGCCCAGCAGAAACGAGTTGCCGGGCTTGAAGTCGTTCGTGTCGGTCTTCAGCGCACTATAGATGGTGTCGCCCACGTTCAGGCCCTGGGGCGCGAGGACATAGGTCTTCGTGCCGTCGGCATAGGCGAGCAGTGCGAGGAGCGCGCTGCGGTTGGGATCGTATTCGATCGCCTGGACCTTGGCGGGCATGTCGAGCTTGCTGCGCTTGAAGTCGATGATGCGGTAAAGCTTCTTGTGGCCGCCGCCGCGACGGCGCGACGTGATGCGGCCGTAGACGTTGCGCCCGCCGGACTTGCTCTTCGACTCGACGAGCGAGCGCTCGGGGCGCTTGGTGGACAGGCCTTCCGGGCGGTTCAGGGTGGTGAACCGGAGGGAGGCGGTGAGAGGACGGAATGATTTGAGGGCCATGGTGGGTTGTCTCCGGGGCTCAGGTGAGCTCGATCTTGTCGCCCGTCTTGAGGGTGACGATGGCGCGCTTGCTGTCGGATGCCTGGATGGGCTGGCCGCGGCGGGACTTCTTCGGCTTGCCCTTCCGGTTCATGATGTTCACGCGGGTAACGGTGACCTTGAAGGTCTGCTCGACGGCGTCGCGCACCGTGTATTTGGTGGCGGACGGATACACCTCGAAGGTGTATTGGCCGTAGTTCGAGGAGAGCTTGTTCGACTTCTCCGTCAGGCGGACGGTTTTGAGGACTTTATCGGCTTGGATCATGACTGACCTCCGGTGACGCGGGTGATGACCTTCTCAAGGGCCTTGGTGGACATGACGATCTTGGTGTAAGTGCAGAGATCGAGCGTGTTGAGCTTCGAGGCGGCCTGCAGCGTGACGCGGGCGAGGTTGCGCGCGGCGCGGGTGGCCTCGCTGGTGAACGGGTCGTCGACGATGAGCACCTTCCCCTTGGGGGCGATGCGGCCGATGACCAGGTTGATGGCCTTGGTCTTCGTGTCCGTCGGGGAGAAGGCCTCGATGACGCTGATGTCGCCGGCGACGGCGCGGTCGAACAGAGCGCGGCTGAAAGCGAGCGCCTTCACCTTGCCGTTGATCTTCTTGGAATAGTCGCGGGGCTTGGGGCCGAAGACGACGCCACCGCCGCCCCACAGGGGGGAGCGGATGGAGCCGGCGCGGGCGCGGCCGGTGCCCTTCTGGGCCCAGGGCTTCTTGCCGCCGCCGCTGACTTCGCCGCGGGTCTTGGTCGAGTGCGTGCCGAGGCGAGCGTTGGCCTTGTGGGCGACGACAACTTCCTTGACGGCCTGGAGGCCGCGGGTGCCTTCGAAAACCGGCAGGTTGAATTCCTTCTCGGAGCTCTGCGTGGCGTCGGGAGTGAAAATGGTGAGCTTCATGGGATGATCTCCGGGTTTCAGGCTTTGGCCGGCTTGGCCTTCTTGCCGGAGCGGATGATGACATCGTCGCCGTTGGCGCCGGGAATGGCGCCCTTGACGAGGATGAGGTTCTTGTCGGCGATGATCTTCACGACGCGCAGATTCTGCACGGTGCGCATTTCGCTGCCCATGTGGCCGGGCATGCTCTGGTTCTTCCACACGCGGCCGGGTGTCTGGCGCATGCCGATCGAGCCGATGCGGCGGTGGAACATGGAGCCGTGGGCGGCGGGACCGCCGTTGACGCGGAAGCGCTTCACGACGCCCTGGAAGCCCTTGCCCTTCGAGACGCCGAGCACGTCGATGATCTGGCCTTCGCTGAAAATCGCGACAGTGATGACATCGCCGGCCTTGCCGGAGAACGCCTCGGTGAGGCGGACTTCGTTGAGCACGCGGGGCGTCGAATCGAGACCCGCCTTTTTGGCGTGATTGGCCTCGGCCTTGGACGAATTCTTCGTCTTCTGGGCGCCGAAGCCGAGCTGCACGGCGTTGTAGCCGTCGGACTCGATGGTCTTGATCTGGACGACCGGACACGGGCCGGCTTCCACGACGGTGACCGGGATCAGGACGTTTTGCGCGTCGTAGACCTGGGTCATGCCGATTTTTTTTCCTAATAGTGTAGCGATCATGGGCTAAGTGGTAGGTGGCGGGAGCGCCGTTTGTTTAGACCTACTTTAGCAAGGGCCGGGGTGAGCCGGCTGGCTGCTAAGATGGTGGTGGGTTGAAAAATTTTAGACGTTGATGGTGATGTCGACGCCGGACGGGAGATTGAGTTTCTTGAGCTCGTCGACGGTCTGGGCGGTGGGCTCGAGGATGTCGATGAGGCGCTTGTGCGTGCGGGATTCGAACTGCTCCATGGACTTCTTGTCGACGTGCGGGGAGCGGTTGA